>JAJAYS010000320.1 GCA_026786065.1 Polaromonas sp. | reverse complement strand
CGGCGGGCCGCTCGGGCCGTTTTCAATCGGCGGCGGGGCCGGCAGTGGCGGCGTTTCGGCGGGGGTCGGCACCGGCGTGGGTCCGCTTGGTGTGGGCGTCGGTGTGAACCAGCGCGGCCAGGTCACCGGTGGGGCCGGAGTGGGCTTGAGCACCGGCGTCGGCGGCGGTGCCCGGGTCGACGCAGGCGTGGGCACCGGTGCGGTGCTGTACGACCCGGCAGGCCGGCCGCTGGCCCAGCCGCAAACCGAGCCGGTTGCGCAGCCAGGGCGGGTGCTGCCGCGCAGACCGCCCGAGCCACTGCTGCACAACTGAGCATGCCAGGGCCAGGCCGTCTCGCTGGCGGGCTACGCTACCAGCGGCGCGGACTGCATCGCTTCGTCCTGCTCTTCAAGCATATCGACCTGCCCCTTCCAGTAGTCGCTGGAGCCGAACCACGGGAAGTTGATCGGAAAAATGGGGTCGTGCCAGCGCTGCGCCAGCCAGGCGCTGTAGTGCACCAGCCGCAGCGTGCGCAGCGGCTCGATCAGCGCCAGTTCGCGGCGGTCGAACTCGCGAAATTCCTCATAGCCATCGAGCAGCGCGCCCAGTTGCCGGTTGCACTGGGCGCGGTCGCCGGCCAGCAACATCCACAAATCCTGCACCGCAGGGCCCATGCGGGCGTCGTCCAGATCGACGAAATGCGGCCCGGCACCGGGCGCGCCTTCGGGCGTCCACAGAATGTTGCCGGGGTGGCAGTCGCCGTGCAGCCGGAGTTTTTTGACCGCACCGGCGCTGGCAAAAGCCGCTTCGGCGGTCTGCATCGCGGTGTCGAAGGCCTTGAGCCAGCGCGACTCCATATCCAGCGGCAGATAACCACCGGCCAGCAGTACATCGCGGCTGGTCTGGCCGAAGCTTTGCAGATCGAGGGTCGGCCGACTCGCAAACGCCGAGCGGCTGCCGACGCTGTGAATCCGGCCCAGAAAGCGGCCTATCCATTCGAGCACGGCGAAGTCCTCCAGCTCGGGCCGACGCCCACCGCGCCGCGGCGAGACGCTGAATGCAAACCCGGCGTAGTGGTGCAGCGTGCGGCCGTCCAGCGTCAGCGGGCCAATGACCGGAATCTCGGCTTGCATCAGCTCGGCCGCAAACCCGTGCTCTTCCAGAATCTGCGCGTCGCTCCAGCGCTCGGGCCGGTAGAACTTGGTGACCACCACAGCCGGCGACGCTTCGCCGGGGGCGGCGCTTTCGAGGTGAATTTGATAGACCCGGTTCTCGTAGCTAGACAGCGCCATCAGCCGGCCGTCGCCAATCAGTCCGATGCTGGCCAAGGCGTCCAATACCAGGTCGGGCGTCAGGCGCTCGTAGGCGTGAACGGTGTCCAGCCGTGGTTTTGAAAGCGGCATCGAGTCGGGCATGCGCCATTGTCGGCGTTGGGCGTGGTCGGATGTTTGCGACCAAAAATCTTAGTTAAATGGCATCCGGATCCTTATAAAGCGGGCGTAAGAAGCTATTGAAAAGATAGCGAATGAGGCCACCTGGCAGCCGCCCGGCAGCGCCCGGATGCCAAACGGGGGCCGCCACGGCGGCTACCCGCACGCTTATTTCAGCGTGATCGTCACCTCGATGTTGCCGCGCGTCGCGTTGGAATACGGGCACATCTGGTGCGCGGTGTCCAGCAGGTCTTGTGCAGCGGCGCGGTCCATGCCGGGCAGCGAGACGTCCAGCCGTACGGCAATGCCGTAGGCGTTCGCAACCTTGCCCAGATCGACACCCGCGTCGATGCTGACATCTTCCGGCAGCGTGACCTTCTTCATGCCGGCGACGGCTTTCATTGCACCGAGAAAGCAGGCCGAATAGCCGGCGGCGAAAAGCTGCTCCGGGTTAGTGCCGTTGCCCGGCGTGCCGGGCGAGCTCAATGTGACGTCGAGCCGGCCGTCGTCGGATTTCGAGGCGCCGTCGCGGCCGCCGGTGGTGTGGGCTTTAGCGGTATAGAGAACTTTTTCGAGTGCGACTGTCATGGTTTTCCTAAGAGAAAAATGCCCCGGTCGGGGCGTGTTGAGAAATGGGTGTGGCGGGTCTGCAAGGCAGGCGCGGGCTGGCCGCCTCAGGCGACCAGACGCTGGCGCAGCGCCTGCACCTGGCGCGTCAGCGCGGTGATCTCGGGCACCGAACACCGGGTAGCCTGCAGAATGCAGCCGGGCACGTCGGCCGCGGCGGCTTTGAGCTTGCGGCCGGCCGCCGTCAGCGTGACGTGAACGCGCCGCTCATCGTCCACGGCGCGCAGCCGCGATACCAAGGCGCCGGCTTCCAGTCGTTTGAGCAGCGGAGTGAGCGTTCCGGAATCCAGCGACAGACGGGCGCCGAGCCCGGACACGCTGAGCCCGTCCTGCTCCCACAGCGCCAGCATCACCAGGTATTGCGGATAGGTCAGTCCGAGCGTTTCAAGCAGCGGTTTGTACAGCCGGGTCATCGCCAGCGAGGCCGAATACAGCGCAAAGCACAGCTGGTGGTCAAGCAGCAAAAGCGCATCGCCCTGGGCCTTGCTGCCCGCCGCCTTGCCGATGCCTGGCGGGATGTTCGACTTGGTCATGGCTGGAATTCTAGCGTGCGATTAAATTGTGTGCAATTTATTAAAGTCGCTGAGACGCTGACGCTGCGGGCCTCTTGAGTCTCTTAAGTCTTGTGGTCTCGTGGTCTCGTGGTCTCGTGGGGCAGGGCGGCACGTAAACTTTGCCTGCCATGTCCAAACCCCGCCTCCTGCCCGCCAGCCCGCGCCGTCCCGCATCGGCCGAATTGCGCCCCGAGCCGCCCCAAGGCGGACCGGCCATCGCCGAAATCCGCCCCGGCCAGTCGGTCGAGCTGCTCAAAGAGTTGCACATCCTGACGCGCGACGGCAAGCTCAACCAGGACACGCGGCGCAAGCTCAAGCAGGTTTATCACCTTTACCAGTTGATAGCGCCGCTGTTGGAGGAGGTGGCCGCCAGCGGCGGCGAGCTGACGCTGGCCGACCACGGCGCCGGCAAGTCTTACCTGGGCTTCATCCTGTACGACCTGTACTTCAACGTCGCGCACGCCGGCGAGGCGCTGCCTGGCCGCATCTTCGGCATCGAGACGCGGGCCGAGCTGGTCGAAAAATCGCGCATGCTGGCCGGGCGTCTGGGTTTTTCGCGCATGGCTTTTGTCCATGCCACGGTGGCCGAATCCACCACCTCGGCCGAGCTGCCGGCCAGCGTCGCCATCGTCACCGCGCTGCATGCCTGCGACACCGCCACCGACGACGCGATTGCCTTCGGGCTGGTCAAGCTCGCCCGGCATATCGTGCTGGTGCCGTGCTGCCAAGCGGAAGTCGCCGGCCACTTAAGACAAAACAAGGCGCTCGCGTTGCGCCGCACGCCGCTGGCCGAGCTGTGTCGGCATCCGCTGCATACCCGCGAATTCGGCAGCCAGATCACCAACGTGCTGCGCTGCTTGCAGCTCGAAGCCAGCGGCTACGACGTGACCGTGACCGAACTCGTTGGCTGGGAGCATTCGATGAAGAACGAGCTGATTCGCGCCAGCTTGCCGACGCGGCCGAATGCCGCCAAAGCGCGCGAGGCGGGGACGCGGCTGGCGGCGCTGCTCGGTGAATTGCAGCTCGAAGAACTGGGCGCCCGGTTTTCGGTCGCGCAGCCTGGCGCGCCGAGTAGCTAAGCGATCAGACCCGGATCCACTTCGCACACCCGGTGATCGACGTAGTAACCACCGAATTCGGTGTAACGCATCAGCCTCCGCGCGCAGCGCTGGCATCGATGCAGGTCGCAGCGGTTGCAAGGGTGAAAACCGACCGCGATCGGTGCGTCGACAGGCCGGCCATCTGGGCTGGCTCGACAGAGCGGCCGATCACCAGATCCAGCTCGCGCTGACGCAGCCGGCTCAACAGCTCCGGGTTGGAGCCGGTGTCCAGACGCAAGCGGGTGGCGCTGCCGGCGGCGTCCAGGCGCTGCAGCAGCGGCGTGATCAGGCG
>JAJAYS010000319.1 GCA_026786065.1 Polaromonas sp. | reverse complement strand
GCCGGCGCCGCCGCGCGAGTTGCGTTTCTCGGTGCCGCTCGACGAGCATGAAGCGTCGTATTTAGCGGCGTCGGCCAGCACCGCCAGCTTGAGCTGCAGCTTGGTATTGGCGAAAGAAAGCTCAGTCACTGTTTTAATATAAGGGGTATCCGCTTAGCTCCAGCGGATTTGGATATACTGGATGAATACCCAGTTATTATGCCTATTTCCGCTCAAGACTATTCGCGCACCTGGAGCGAATTCCTTGATTGGTTTTCCTCAGAGGGGGCCTGCCTGGCTTACCTGGAGCGCTTGCGCTGGCCTCATGGCTTTGCCTGCCCGGGCTGTGGCTCCATGACCGCGCCTTACCGCAGCAGCCGTATCCGGCTGATGTGCAAAGACTGTGGTCGCCAAACCACCGTCACTTCGGGCACCATCTTTGACAAGACCCGCACCCCCCTGAAGGTCTGGCTGGCCGGCGCGTGGTACCTCACCAGCCAGAAGCAAGGCGTCAGCGCCCTCGGCTTGCAGCGAGTCCTCGGGCTGGGCAGCTATCAGACGGCCTGGACCATGCTGCACCGCTTTCGCTGTGCCATGGTGCGGCCAGACCGGGAGCGCCTGAAAGGTCTGGTCGAGGTCGATGAAACCTATCTGGCTATCTCTGACCGCAACAGGCCTATCTCGCCTGTAGGGCGCAAGAGCAGCACGAGCAAGGTGCTGGTCATCATGGCGGTGGAGGTGCTCGAACCCAAGGGCTTTGGCCGCATCCGTCTGCGCCGTATTCTTAAAGACTCCGATGACAGCGTACTGCCGTTTGTCCGGGAATCGGTCGAGCCCGGTGCCCGGGTCCGCACCGACGGCTCGGCGGCTTACCGCACACTCAAGGAGTTGGGCTACGACCATGAGCGCGCGGTCATGCTGGGCTCGGACATACCCGCCCATGTGTCCATGGCCGGTGTGCACCGGGTGGCCTCGCTCATCAAGCGCTGGATTCTAGGCACGCACCATGGCTCGGTTCAGCCTGAGCACCTCGATGCTTACCTCGATGAGTTTGTGTTTCGCTTCAATCGCCGCACTTCGAACTCTCGGGGAATGCTGTTTTACCGGCTGCTGCAGCAGTCAGTCGTCACCCAACCTGTGACTTACCGGGACATCATCCACCCGGCACAGGAAACCACCGAATCCGCTTAGTGGAGCTAAGCGGATACCCCTTATATAAATACAGTTATTGAACCTGATTTGAACCGCATCATGCCCTCGCCGATTTCCTTGGACCGCGCCTTGCCGGACTTCGCCAACGCCAATATTTGGCGTGCCGGCGAGCTGGCTAGTGCCAGCCTTCAAACGGTGGATACCGGCTATGCGGCGCTTGACCAGGTACTGCCCGGCGGCGGCTGGCCGCTGGGCGCCATGGTCGAAGTGCTGCAGCCGCAGGCGGGCCTGCACGAATGGGGGCTGGTGGCGCCGGCGCTGGCGCTGCGGCAGGCGGCATCGCCCGATCAAACCGCCGGCCGGCTGCTGGTGCTGGTCGGCCCGCCGCACCGGCCTTTCGGCCCGGCGCTGGAGGCGCGGCAGATCGCCATGCCGCGCCTGTTGTGCGTGCAGGGCGCGGCCGGCAACGCGCCTTCGCTGCTGTGGGCGACGCGTGAGTCGCTGCAGTGCGCCGATGTGGCGGCCGTGCTGGCCTGGCTGCCCGACGCGCGCAGCGCGCATCTGCGGCGGCTGCAGATGGCCGCGCACACCCATCACAAGCTGCTGTTCGTCTTCAGGCCGCTGCGTGCGCAGCATGAATCGTCGCCTGCGCCGCTGCGTGTGCTGCTTGAAGGCACGGCCGAGGCGGGCTGCAATTTGCGGGTGCATGTGTTCAAACGCCGTGGCCCGCTCTTGGGCGCGCCGGTGCTGCTCGACACCCGGCCAGCGCGGCTGTCGGCACTGCTGGGTGCCAGCAGCGAAAGAGCCCGCCGCCAGCGCGAAGACGCAGCCCAAGCGGCCTCTCCGGTGGCGGCAGCGCCCGGGTTTCGGTCCGAGCCTGTTTCCCCGACAACTTCAAACCTGCCCGACGCACAGAAAGCATTGACCCATGCCCTGCTGGATCGCCTTGCACACGTCGATCACCTCGAGTGAGCGTGGCGGCGCGGTGCTTCTTGAAGGGGGAGTCCAGCGCGCCGTGGCCGGGCTTGCGCTGGGCTTCACGCCGCACGTCGCGCTGGTCGATGAAGTGGTGCTGATGGACGTGACCGGCAGCCTGCGCCTGTTCGGCGGGCTGGCCCGGCTGATGCAGCGGCTGGCGCAGCAATTGGCCGAGTTTTTTGAGTCGAATCGGCTTGTAGCTAATACAAGACGGGCGCAAGGAGCTACTTCTTTGATAGCGACTGGTCGGCTGCGCATGGTTGCCGGGGCGAACCAAAGTCCGGCCAGGCAGCACTCTGGCGAGTCTGCGGCAGCCGGATCAATGCCGATGCAGAGGGCCCCTGACGCCCGCCGCGTGGCCGACCTGCCGATGCACACTTTGAGCGCGGCGCTCCCGCACCTGGGCGTGCTCGAGCGCATCGGCTGCCGGACCTGGGGTGACCTGCTGGCGCTGCCGCGTGACGGTGCGGCCCGGCGGTTTGGTGCCGGTCTGTTCGACGCGCTAGACCGGGCGCGTGGCCAGACACCCGAAAACCACGACTGGCTGACGCTGCCCGAACAGTTCGACGAAAAAATCGAACTCGATGCGCTGGTCACCCAGGCCCCCGCGCTGATGGCGGGTGCCGAGCGCCTGCTGCTGCAGCTGCACGCCTGGCTGCTCGGCCGGCAAAGCGGCCTCACCGCGCTGCGCCTGATCTGGCACTTTGACAAGCGGCGCGATGTGGCGCCTACCGGAGAGTTTGACATCCGCACCGCCAACCCGGCGCAGGATTTACGGCATGTCGCGCGGCTTTTAGCCGAGCATCTGGCGCAGCAAAAACTGGCCGCGCCGGTTCACAGCCTGCGCCTGCAATCGCTGGAGACGCACAAGCTCGCCGATTCGGCCGCCGCCACCGGCAGCCTGCTGTTTGAGGCGCAGCATGCCGGCTGCAGCGCCACCGAGCTGATCGAGCGCCTGAGTGCGCGGCTCGGCGACGCCAGTGTGCTGGCTTGGGGGCCGCAGGCCGATCACCGGCCCGAGCAGATGCAGCGCTGGACGCCAGCCCGGGGCAGGTCGCCAGTCGCTATCAAATCAGGAGCTGCTCGCGCCCGTTTTGGTTGGGCTGCAGACCGAAAAAGCTCAAAAATAGAGACCCAAACCCGATTTGAACGCACTTCAGCCGTAGGACGCAGCACCAGCCGCTCGGCGCAGTCTGGCCGCATCGGCCGGGGCGATGCGCTGTACCCAAGCTGGCTGCTGTTCGAGCCGATGGCCCTGGCGACTTTCGGCAACAGCCCGATGTACCAGGGTCGGCTGCAGCGTCTGGCCGGGCCGCAGCGGCTCGAAGCCACCGGCTGGGCAGCAAGCCGAAGCGACGCGTCAGGCGTTCTTCAATCCCCCTCTTTGCTGCCGCCGGGCCATGCAGAGGGCAGGGCGGAGGGCCTTCCCGCTGCGGCGGCCTGTGCGCCGTCGCCGTCGCTGCTGCTGCTGCTGCGAAATTCGGAAAAAAACCAGCCGGCTGCATCCGCCGTTGCCAGCGTGTTACCCAGCCAGGCGCCGGCCATCCGCGACTACTTCATTTACCGAAACCAGCAGGGCGCTTTATTGTGGATTTACCGCGAACGGCTGGCCGTAGCGCCGGTGGCTACCTCGCCGCTTCGCTCGTGGTATCTGCATGGTTTTTTTGCATAAGGTGGCCGCATGAATTCGCAGAACCCTCACCCTAACCCTCTCCCGGAGGGAGAGGGGACAAGAAAATTAAGAGAGGGCAGCAAGCAATTGCGCAAAAGCGATAGCAAACAACGTGACTGCCCGCTGCCCCCTGATTTATTCCTTCTCCTTCCGGGAGAGAGCGGGCCCTGTCCTGAGCGATGTCGAAGGGGGTGGGGGCTCCCCGCCTTCGCAACCTCACCGTCGCCCGAAAAGCTGTCAACCCCATGATCCGCACCTACCAACTCCCCGATTACGCCGAACTCCACGCGCTCAGCAACTTCAGCTTTCAGCGCGGCGCCTCGCACGCCGAAGAGCTGGTAGCACGCGCCCACAGCCTGGGCTACAGCGCCCTCGCCATCACCGACGAATGCTCGGTCGCCGGCGTGGTGCGCGCGCATGTCGCGGCCAAAGGGCTGGGGCTTCAGCTGTTGCCGGGGGCCGAGTTTTTCGTCGAGGCCGGCGAACAGCCGTTTCGCCTGGTCGTGCTGCCGCACAACGCCGCAGGCTGGGGCAACCTGTGCGAGTTCATCACGGCGGCCCGACAGGCCGGCGATGTGATCGACAAAGGCAGTTACCGCGTGGCCGTCGGCGAGACCGATTTTGCGCTGCTGGCCGACTGCGAAATCATCCTCGCGCCCCTGCCAGTCGCTATTGATTTCGGAGCTGTATGCGCCCATATTGATTGGGCTGCGGGGCTATTT
>JAJAYS010000318.1 GCA_026786065.1 Polaromonas sp. | reverse complement strand
CGCTACAAATGGGCGGGTGAAATGTCCGCCTATCGCGGCGCTTCAGGAGGCGTAACGGTGGAACTGCTAAAAATCTCCTTGCTGTTCGCCATCACCGCCGTGGCCGAGATCGTCGGCTGCTATCTGCCGTGGCTGGTAATTCGTCAGGGCAAGCCCGTGTGGTTGCTCCTGCCAGCTGCACTGGCGCTGACGCTTTTTGCGTGGCTGCTGACGCTTCATCCCGCAGCGGCGGGTCGCACCTACGCCGCCTATGGCGGGATGTACATAGCGGTGGCACTGGCGTGGTTGTACTTCGTGGATGGCGTGACCTTGACCCGTTGGGATTGGGCAGGGGCTGGCGTGGCTCTGGTCGGCATGGCCATCATTGCGCTACAGCCAGGAGCCAGTGCGTAAGGTTTTAGCTGGGTTGTATGGCGTGGATGGACGCAGAGTCTCTGTTCGACCGCGCCAGTTTCCGCCGCCTACCAAGGCCGGGAAAAAAACTGTTTGATTAGTCCGCGCGTAACATATTGATTTATATGGGTTTTCATTTTATGCCTTGCGGACTTCGTACCTTCCGAGACGCCCCTGCTGCGGAGACTATTGGCCCACGGAGAGCAAAAAGTGGCAAAAAAGAGGCAGGTCGGTGCAGGGGCGAAGTCCGCAAGAATCCTCGGGAACCCGCGTTGGCCGCGGGAATAGGCGAAAAAAAACCAACCGGAGAGCCGGTTGGTTTTTCAATATGGTGGAGCTGGGGGGATTTGAACCCCCGTCCGCAAGCCTTTTTCGAGTGGTTCTACATGCTTAGCCATCTGATTTTAATCTCGCTCCCCGTGTCGCGCAGCAGCACGCTACATGGGTCGCCAGCATCCTATTGTCTCGCCTCGTTCCAAGGTGCCCGGTACGAAGCCAGCCGATGTGTATGACCCTACAGCCGGGAGCCTTCAGCTTGCACTAAAGACCCCTTGCCCAGCCCATCGGCCTGCTGTTGTAGGGCTCACTGGTTATTAAGCAGCGAGTGCGAAACGTTCGTCGTTTGCAGTTAGTTTTTCGAGTCGATTTTTACGAGCGTTACTCAAGCTCGGCATGCCCCACTGCGCGTCCGAACCCACGTCGAAACCAGTGCAGCCCCAAGAACCCTAGTTTAGGCCATTGAAAGGAAGTTCAAGAGGTCTTTCGGCTTGTGGATCGTCGCATCGGCATTCCAGGCCAAGACTTCGCTGCGGACACCAAGATAGCCATAAGCCGCCGCCACGGTTAGCATCCCTGCGGCTCGACCCGCTACGATGTCGCGCTCGTCATCGCCAACGTACACACAGCGCTGCGGCTCTACTCCAAGTTGCCGGGCAGCCTCCAGCAATGGGGCTGGATGGGGCTTGGCGTGAGGGGTGGTGTCGCCGGCAACGATGGTTCCGGCGCTGTCAAAAAGCCGCATGCTGCGGGTAAGCGGAAGCGCAAAACGCTCGGCCTTGTTCGTCACCACCCCCCACAGGAAGCCCAAGCTGGCAAGGGCGCCGAGAAGCCCATCAACCCCGTCGAAGGCATGGGTCGATTCGGTCATCCGCGATTCATAGTTTGCAAAGAACTCTTCGCGCAGTTCGCCGTAGCCGCTGTCATCCGGGCCAAGGCCAAACGCTATGGAAATCATGCCGCGCGCTCCGGCACCCGCCATCGGCCGGTAGTGGGCCAGTGGCATAGACGGCATGCCGCGATCAATGCGCATTTTGTCGGCGGCCGCACCCAGATCGGGGGCGCTATCGATGAGCGTGCCGTCCAAGTCGAACAGTATGGCTTCGATATTTTCAAACTTGACTGGCATTTCAGCGGGCCGATCAGGTTTTTTTCGTCGCAAACATGTAATTGACGCTGGTATCGGAGCTGAGCCAATAGCGGCGAGTGAGCGGATTATGTTCGAGTCCTTTTGTGGCTTGTAAACCAAGGTTGGACATACGGCAGTAGCTGGCCAACTCGCTCGGTTTGATCAGCCGCGCATATTCATGGGTGCCCCTTGGGAGAATCCCGAGCAGATACTCAGCTCCAACGATCGCAAAAAGAAAAGATTTAGCATTCCGATTGAGCGTAGAGAAGAACACATGGCCACCCGGCTTGACCAGAGCAGCGCATGCTTTGACGATTAATACGGGGTCAGGAACGTGCTCCAGCATCTCCATGCAAGTCACCACGTCAAATGAAGCCATCTGCTCCAGCGCCAGAGCCTCGGCACTGATCTCGCGGTATTGCACTCCTGCAGTGTTGGCCTCGATCGCATGCAACTGGGCAACTTTCAGGGCCTTGGCGCCGAGGTCGATTCCAAGTACATCGGCGCCCTTGCGGGCCATCGAGTCGGCGAGAATGCCGCCGCCGCATCCAACGTCGAGCACGCGACGACCGCACAAGGCAACTTGTTCATCGATCCATTGCAAGCGCAGGGGATTAATCTGATGGAGCGGACGAAATTCGCTCTCAGGGTCCCACCAGCGGTGGGCTACGTCAGAAAACTTAGCAAGCTCTACCGGATCAACGTTATTTATAAGGGGCATGGCGAATTATCGATCATCCATGAAAAAACCGCGCCTGGGCGCGGTTTCTTTATGCCCTTTCGGGTTTACTTGTTGGCGCGGGTACCAACCACCTCAATTTCAACACGGCGGTTTTTGGCACGGCCTTCAGCGGTCTTGTTGTCAGCGACGGGCTGCTTCTCGCCCTTACCTTCAGTGTACACCCGGTTCTTTTCAATGCCCTTGGTAACCAGATAAGCCTTGACGGCTTCAGAACGGCGGACGGACAGCTTTTGGTTGTACGAATCGCCACCAACAGCGTCGGTGTGACCAACTGCGATGATCACTTCAAGATTGATATCCTTGATTTTGCTGACGAGGTCGTCGAGCTTGGCGCGTCCCTCGGGCTTGATAACCGACTTGTCGAAGTCAAAAAACGCATCGGCAGCGTAGGTGACTTTGGTGGCTGCGGGAGGCGCAGGAACTGGAACCGGGGCTGGGGCCGGCGCAGGAGCAGGTGCAGCGGCTGGAGCAGGCATCGCAACCGGAACGGGCGCGGGAGCCGGGGCAGGCGGAGCAATCGCGCCATCGCAGCCTTGCTGCGCCGTCGCAGGCGTCCAGAAGTTGTTACGCCAGCAGAGTTCGTTCGAGCCGTTTCTCCAAACGGTCTCGCCGTTCCCGTTTTTCCAGTTGTCCGTCGATTGCGCACCCGCGGCGGTGACCAGCGCTGCGGAAGCAAACAACATTGCCACTTTGTTGAGTTTCTTCATGATTCTCCTCTAGAGAAAAGCCGCAGACTCGCGGCGATTAATAATTTACACGCTTTAGGTGACCATCACCTAATCCGTTACAAGTATTGTGCCATACGTATTTCTATGGAGATTCACGCATGCGGCTTCGTCTGACACATACAGCAGTTTGGTCGTTGTTTGCAGGCGACAAATAGAAAGATTAACGAAGTGCGGGTAGCCTGCGCAACGCCTGAAAGGCGTCGCGGCATGCGCATTGCGCTGAGCAGAATGCACTTTATGTTGGCAATTGGCTTTTTGCTAGCAACGTAAAACCCGCAGCGGAGCGCTCGAGCTGGCGTGGTTCCCGGCCACACGAATTGCCAGAGGGGCTCTCAAGGACCAACTATCTGCATAAGGTCCTGCAGCCGTTGATCGCAGGGCTCGGGCGGCCTTCTGGGCTGTTTTCTTGCCAATACCGGGCACATTGGCTGCAGCAAAGCGCCTTCAGCCGATATCCGGTCCGGCCGTCGCCGTCTCGCCAGAGTTATGCAGGGAGGCCCTCACCATAAAATAGTGCGCTTTGTTGACATTTCTCCCTACCCACCAGGCCCGCCATGACCCAGTTTGCAAAAGAAACCCTCCCGATCAGCCTGGAAGAGGAGATGCGCAGGAGCTATCTGGATTACGCGATGAGCGTCATTGTCGGAAGGGCTCTGCCGGATGCGAGAGACGGGCTCAAACCCGTGCATCGGCGCGTCATGTTTGCAATGCACGAGCTAAACAACGACTGGAACCGACCCTACAAAAAGTCGGCCCGTATCGTCGGGGATGTCATCGGCAAATACCACCCGCATGGCGACCAGTCGGTTTACGACACCATCGTCCGGATGGCACAGGACTTCTCTCTCCGGCATCTGCTGGTTGACGGTCAAGGCAATTTCGGCTCCGTCGATGGCGACAACGCCGCCGCGATGCGTTACACCGAAATCCGTCTTTCAAAAATTGCACATGAGCTATTGGCCGATCTTGACAAGGAAACCGTCGATTTCGGCCCAAACTACGACGGCAGCGAGCAGGAGCCACTGGTGCTCCCTGCCCGGCTTCCGAATTTGTTGATCAATGGGTCGGGTGGCATCGCGGTCGGCATGGCTACCAACATTCCTCCGCACAACCTGAACGAGGTGGTAGATGCCTGCCTGCACCTGCTCAGAAACCCACAGGCGTCGATCGACGAACTCATGGAAATCGTGCCAGCCCCGGATTTCCCGACGGGCGCCATCATCTACGGCATCAACGGTGTGAAGGACGGCTACAGGACCGGCCGCGGCAAAGTGGTAATGCGCGCCAAGTGCCATTTCGAAGACATCGACAAGGGCCAGCGGCAATCGATCATCGTTGACGAGCTGCCGTACCAGGTTAATAAAAAGACCTTGCAGGAGCGCATGGCCGAGCTGGTTCACGAAAAAAAGATTGAAGGCATCAGCCACATCCAGGACGAAAGCGACAAGTCTGGCATGCGCCTGGTGATCGAGCTCAAACGCGGCGAGGTGCCCGAGGTCGTGCTGAACAACCTTTACAAGCAGACCCAACTGCAGGACACGTTCGGCGTCAACATGGTGGCTCTGATTAACGGTCAACCTAAGCTCTGCAATCTGAAGGACTTGATTCAGGTCTTTTTATCGCACCGCCGTGAGGTCGTGACGCGGCGCACGGTTTTCAATCTGCGCAAGGCACGCGAACGGGGCCACGTGCTTGAAGGTCTGGCCGTGGCGCTGGCCAACATTGACAATTTCATCGCCATCATCCGCAACGCGCCAACCCCACCAGTAGCCAAAGCGGAACTGATGCTGCGCCCTTGGGACAGCACCTTGGTGCGCGAGATGCTGACCCGCACCCGAGCCGACGGCGGCCTCGTCAATGCCGACGACTACCGCCCTGACGGGCTTGAGAAGGCCTACGGTATGGGCAGTGACGGCCTTTACCGGTTGTCCGAAACGCAAGCCCAGGAAATTCTTCAAATGCGCCTGCAGCGCCTGACTGGTCTGGAGCAGGACAAAATCGTCGCCGAGTACAAAGAAGTGATGTCTGAGATCGACGACCTGCTGGACGTTCTGTCGAAACCCGAGCGCGTGGCCATCATCATCGGCGAGGAGCTTACCGCCATCCGCTTGGAGTTCGGCCAGACCAAAATCGGCGCGCGACGCAGCCAGATCGAGCACAGCTCCTTTGATTTGAGTACCGAAGACCTGATCACGCCGACCGATATGGTGGTGACGCTCTCACATACCGGGTATATCAAAAGCCAGCCCTTGTCCGAGTACCGGTCGCAAAAGCGCGGCGGGCGCGGCAAACAGGCAACGGCAACCAAAGAAGACGACTGGGTGGACCAGCTTTTCATAGGCAACACGCACGACTACATCCTGTGCTTTTCCAATCGCGGCCGACTCTATTGGCTCAAGGTTTGGGAAGTACCTGCGGGCTCCCGCGGTTCGCGCGGTCGGCCCATCGTCAACATGTTCCCGCTTCAAGAGGGCGAAAAAATTACCGTGGTCTTGCCGCTGACTGGCGAGAAGCGCAGCTTCCCGGCTGACCAATACGTGTTCATGGCCACGTCGATGGGCACGGTGAAGAAAACCGCCCTCAACGAATTCAGCAACCCGCGCAAGGCCGGCATCATTGCAGTGGATCTCGACCCGGGCGACTACTTGATTGGCGCCTCGCTGACGGATGGCAAGCACGATGTAATGCTGTTCAGCGACGGGGGGAAAGCCGTGCGTTTCGACGAAAACGACGTTCGCCCTATGGGCCGCAACGCGCGCGGCGTGCGCGGCATGACCCTCGACGAAGGTCAGGGCGTCATCGCCATGCTGGTCGCAGAAGACGAGCACCAGAGCGTACTGACCGCAACACAAAACGGTTTCGGCAAACGCACTTCCATCACCGAATACACCCGGCACGGACGTGGCACCAAAGGAATGATCGCCATTCAGCAAAGCGAGCGAAATGGCAAGGTGGTGGCAGCGACGCTGGTTCACGCCGACGACGAAATCATGCTCATCACCGACAAAGGCGTGCTGGTCCGCACCCGCGTCAGCGAAATCCGCGAGCTCGGAAGGGCCACCCAGGGGGTGACGCTGATCGGCCTGGACGCCGGCTCACAATTGAGCGGGCTTCAGCGCATCGTTGAGAACGACGCCACGCTAGACGACGCGGAGCCAAAGTCCGACGAGACCGACGAGGCGCAAGGGCCGACCTGATGTTGCGCCTACGCTGCGCATTTTCTTAAGAAGAAAAGCCTTGAAGCCCATTAAAAATGGCGTAATCAGCTATTTTTTTTATAGAGACTGCCACTTTCTCCCGAGTCCAAAACTCGTCATTTTTTTGCTGCGCCCGGCACGCCGGGCCGGCCTGATGTTTTTCCTCCACCCAAACGGACCGCAAATGTCGAAATTTTTCATCGCCCTGCTCTTTTCCACACTGGGGGCACTTACAACGTCCAGCAGCTTTGCGCAAACCCCTGACCCCAAAATAGAGTGGGCGACCAAGGTGGTTGCGTTGCAGCAGGGGCCCGAGCTGGATCGGCTGGTTGCCCAGTTGACCGAAAGTGCGGTACAGGACCTGGTGAACAACTGGGGCCCCAAGCTCGACGCAGGGGTGCCCAAGGCGCGTTTGGCCAAAGCCACCGAAGAAATGAACCTCGAACTCAAAAAGTACGCCGAAGACACCCAAAAAGTTATCGCCGCGAAGGTGGGAGGCGTCAGCAGCAGCGCGATGGTTGCAGCCTATGTTGAGCGTTTCACGCTCGATGAACTCAAGCAGATCGCCGGCTTTTTTGAAGCCCCAGCCATCA
Organism: Polaromonas sp.; assembly: GCA_026786065.1. Taxonomy (GTDB): domain Bacteria; phylum Pseudomonadota; class Gammaproteobacteria; order Burkholderiales; family Burkholderiaceae_C; genus Polaromonas. Next base: position 3,643 of record JAJAYS010000318.1, on the reverse strand, counting down.
AGAAATATCAGGCGCAGGCGCCTGAATTGGGCAACCTTTTCGTGCAAAAGCTGCTTGAGGCAGCCCGACCGGAAGTGGTCGCGCGCGCGGGTCAGTTCAACGAAGTGGCCACCAAAATAGTCGGGACCCCCGCGCCAGCGGGTGCGGGCAGCGCCCCAGGCAAGGCACCCGCCAGGAAATGAGCCGGCCGTTCAATTTTTCGGCTGGGCCGGCCGTTCTGCCCGAGGAGGTACTCCAGCAGGCGTCGGCTGAAATGCTGGACTGGAACGGCAGCGGCATGAGCGTGATGGAGATGAGCCACCGCGGCGAAGAGTTTATGTCGATCTGCGAGCGCGCCGAATCCGACTTTCGCCTGCTGCTGGCGATTCCACCCGCCTTTCGAATCTTGTTCATGCAAGGCGGCGGCCTTGCCGAGAACGCCATCGTTCCGCTAAATTTGTCGCGCGGCGAGCAGGCCGACTTTGTTGTCACTGGCAGCTGGAGTCAAAAATCTCGCCAGGAGGCCGCCAAGTATTGCGACGCGCGCACGGCGGCCAGCAGCCAAGCCGACGGCTACCTGCGGATTCCAAATGCAGACACCTGGGCGTTGCGCGAGGGCAGCCGCTACGTCCACATCTGCAGCAACGAGACAATTCACGGCGTCGAATTTTCTACGCTTCCCGACTTGAAAGCGCTGGGTTGCGATGCGCCTCTGGTGATCGATTTTTCATCGCACGTCGCCTCTCGCTCGGTGGACTGGTCCCGGGTGGGCCTGGCTTTTGCTGGCGCGCAGAAAAACCTCGGGCCGGCCGGTCTCACGGTGGTCGTCGTCCGCGAGGACCTGCTGGGCAACAGTTTGCAAGCCTGCCCCAGCGCCTTCGATTACCGGGTCGTTGCCGACAACCGCTCGATGTACAACACCCCGCCAACCTACGCCATCTACATTGCCGGCCTGGTTTTCCAATGGCTGCTGCGCCAAGGTGAAGCCGACGCCCTGGGCGTGGCCGCGATGGAGCGCCGCAACACCGGAAAATCGCAGTCGCTGTACAGCGCCATCGACGGTTCCGGGTTTTACGTGAACCGCGTCGAGCCCGCTTGCCGCTCGCGGATGAATATTCCTTTTTTCCTGCGAGACGAATTGCGCAACGACGCGTTCCTGAACGGTGCCAGGACCCGCGGACTGCTGCAACTCAAAGGCCACAAGTCGGTTGGCGGCATGCGGGCCAGCCTATACAACGCCATGCCGGTTGCCGGGGTGCAGGCGCTGATTGCCTACATGCGAGAATTCGAGAAAGAACACGCCTGAACATGAGCCAGCCTCTAGCCGACTTGCGCGCCCAAATCGATTCCATCGATCGCCAACTGCTCGATTTGTTAAATCGTCGGGCGGCTGTCGCGTTGCAGGTCGGCGAAGTCAAAAAGCGCGAAGGCAGCCCATTTTTGCGTCCCGACCGCGTAGCTCAGGTCATTGACGGCATTCAGCAGGTCAACACGGGGCCTTTGAGCAACACGCATGTGGCCGCAGTGTGGCGCGAGATCATGTCTGCCTGCCTTGCGCTCGAATCCCCAATTCGGGTGGCCTTTCTTGGCCCCGCAGGCACCTTCAGCGAGCAGGCTGCAATTGCGTATTTTGGCTCCAGCATCGAGCCAGTTCCCTGCGTCAGCATCGACGAGGTATTTCGCGCCGCGGCCGCCGGGAGCGCAGGTTATGGGGTGGTGCCAGTCGAAAACTCCTCCGAGGGCGTGGTTTCACGCTCGCTCGACCTGTTGCTTCACACGCCGCTGCATATCGTCGGCGAATGCAGTTTGCTGGTTCGCCACAACCTGCTTCGCCTGTCTGATTCGCTTGATGGAATTGAAGCGGTATACGCCCATCCGCAGGCGTTGGCGCAATGCCAGGGCTGGTTGAACACCCATCTCCCCAACGCGGAGCGGCACGCTGCGGCAAGCAACGCGGCGGGCGCGCGACTGGCCTCGACCAACCCGGCTTGGGCCGGCATTGCCAGCGACCGCGCGGGCGCGCAATACGGACTGCATACGGCCGGCCATGCAATCCAGGACGACGCCTTCAACCGCACCCGCTTTGCGATTGTCTGCCTGCCTCAGACGCTCGCCGCGCCAGCCGCGTCGGGCCGCGACTGCACGAGTCTCGTGGTGTCGGTTCCGAATCGCCCGGGCGCAGTGCATGACCTCCTGATGCCGCTGAAAAATCACGGTGTGTCGATGACCCGCTTCGAATCCCGGCCAGCCCGCTCGGGGCAGTGGGAATATTATTTTTATATTGACCTCCAGGGTCACTCTTCCGAAGCCCACGTCGCCCCCGCTTTGGGCGAGCTCCGGCAACTTTGCGCTTTTTACAAGGTCCTGGGCACCTATCCCTTGAGTGAATGAAGCAGCATGCGCGCTGATGCGCACACTGGCGACCCTTAAAAAAATACAGGCACCTCAGCATGTTTGAACAACTCGGACTGATCGGCTGCGGCCTGATGGGCGGCTCTTTTGCTCTCGCACTCAAACGCGCGGGCTTGGTCAAACGTGTTGTCGGATACAGCAAATCGCCTTCAACGACCGAGCGTGCAAGGCAACTGGGCGTAATCGATGTCGAGGCCCCCTCGGCTCTGCTGGCCGTGTCTGGCGCAGACATCGTTCTGCTCGCAGTTCCGGTTGCGGCCACCGAGGCGACTTTCAAGGCAATACGCCATATGCTTAGGCCCGAAACCCTGGTCATGGATGTCGGCTCCACCAAGCGCGACGTGGTGGACGCGGCGCGCCGTGTGCTGCGCGAACAGGTCGGTGTTTTTGTTCCCTGCCACCCGATCGCCGGCAAGGAACTGGCTGGCGTGGAACACGCCGACGCCGACCTCTACTCCGGGCGGCAGGTCATCCTGACGCCGATCGAGCGCACCCAGACCGCCCAGTTGCAGCGAGCGGTCGATATCTGGACCGCGCTGGGATCCAAAGTGCTGAAGATGTCGCCACAAGCACACGATGCAGCGTTTGCCGCCGTCAGCCATCTGCCCCACCTGATGGCCTTTGCCCTTATCAACGCCATCACAGGGCAACAGCAGGGAGCCGAATTCCTGGAGCTGGCCGGGCCGGGCTTTCGCGACTTCAGCCGGATTGCCGCCAGCGATCCGCACATGTGGCGCGACATCCTGATCACCAACCGGGAAGAATTGCTGGTGCAATCCCAACTGTTTCAGCTGCAGTTGCGCAAGTTCGAGGAGCTGATCTCGGCAGGCAATGGCGACGCCCTTGAGGAGCTTATCGAGAAGGCGAGCGAAACGCGTGCTTCGTGGCGCATGGGTTCGCCCAAGTCAACGCGCTAGACCGCCGTGTTCGATACCGAGTTTCTGGACCTGCCACCCCTGGTCAAAGCGGACGGAACAGTCCACCTCCCCGGTTCCAAGAGCATTTCCAATCGGGTCTTGCTGCTTGCTGCGCTGGCTGAAGGGCGCACCGAAATCCACCAGTTGCTGGCTTCCGACGATACCGCCGTCATGCTCAATGCCTTGAAGCAGATCGGCTGCCGGATCGAGCAAACCGACACCGGCGTCAGTGTTGACGGGCTTGGGGGCCGGTTGCCGCCAGCGGCGGCGCCGCTCCGTCTTTTTTTAGGCAACGCCGGGACGGCCATGCGCCCGCTGACTGCTGCACTGGCCTT
>JAJAYS010000317.1 GCA_026786065.1 Polaromonas sp. | reverse complement strand
CTGATAATTTACCAGCAGGCGCTATTAAAATCAGAGCTGCCTACGCCCGTAAAATATGGTCAAAAGACCAATTTGTTATGTGAAGGACGGGTTCGGATCGGCTGGGTCGATGCGGCCACGCTGCAGCCGATGCGGCTGCCGGCCGCGCTGCTCAATCGTTTGACGAGCGTCCCAAAATCGCCTGAATCCGTTCCAGAAAAAAAACGCACCCCATGACCCAAGACCTGTCCATATTCAACCTCATTCTCAACGCCAGCTGGGTGGTGCAATTCGTCGTGCTGCTGCTGGTCGGCGTGTCGATTGCCAGCTGGGCAGCGATCTTCCGGAAAATCATGGCGCTCAAGCGCGTCCAGCGTCTAAACGACGAGTTTGACCGCGGGTTCTGGTCCGGCACCAGCCTGAACGACCTGTTTGCCGGCGCGGCGCAAAACGCCAAGCATTCGGGCGGGATGGAGCGCATTTTTGCCAGCGGCATGCGCGAATACCAGAAGCTGCGCGAGCGCCACATCCTTGACCCCGGCACGCTGCTCGACGGTGCGCGCCGGGCGATGCGGGCGAGCTACCAGCGTGAACTCGATTCCATCGAAGCCAACCTGTCCTTCCTGGCCACGGTTGGTTCGGTGTCGCCCTACGTCGGCTTGTTCGGCACGGTTTGGGGCATCATGCACGCCTTCACCGGGCTGGCTGCGCTGGAGCAGGTGACGCTCGCCACCGTCGCGCCCGGCATTGCCGAAGCGCTGGTGGCCACCGCGATCGGCCTGTTCGCCGCGATTCCGGCGGTGGTGGCTTACAACCGCTTCGCCCACGACATCGACCGCATCGCCAACCGGCTGGAGACCTTCATCGAAGAGTTCTCCAACATCCTGCAGCGCAACCTCGGCGCGCAGGCGGCAGCGTCGGCCGCGCCGTCAGCCCAGTCGCAGAGTGCGACCTCGCCGTCCGGCTTCTGAGCGCCGGGCGCACACCGACTACCCGAGGAAATCGCCATGCCAGCAGTCAGTTCCCGCGGCCGAGGCCGCCGCACGATCAGCGAGATCAACATGGTGCCCTTCATCGACGTGATGCTGGTGCTGCTGATCATTTTCATGGTGACCGCGCCGCTGATCACCCCCAGCATGATCGCGCTGCCCAAGGTGGGCAAGGCACCGAGCCAGCCGCAGAATCCGGTTCAGATTTTGATTGGCAAGGACGAGGCAATCCAGATCAAGCTGAAGTCCGGCACCTCGCCCAGCACCGTGCAGCGCGTGGCGGGCGACGTGGCGCGGCTGGAGCCGGCGGTCCGGGCCGGCGCAGACGGGCAAACGGCCGTGCCGGTTGTCATCAGCGCCGACAAGTCCATCAAATACGAGACGGTGGTGAAGGTCATGGACGCGCTGCAAAAAGCCGGTGTTTCGCGCGTCGGCCTTTCGGTGCAGACCGGCTCCTGACGCCGCGTCAGCCGCTTAGCCGCCACGCCACTCAAGCGCCATGCGTTCCAACTTCGACCGGCTTGAATTTGCGCCGCCGCGCGAAACGCGCTCGGCCAGGGCCTTCCTTCTCGCCATCGCCGCGCATCTGGTGCTGCTGGGGGCGCTGACCTGGGGCGTGAACTGGAAACGCAGCGATCCGGCCACAACCTTCGAGGCCGAATTGTGGTCGGCGCTGCCGCAGCAGGCTGCGCCGCGTGCCGATACCCCGCCGCCACCGCCTCCCCCGCCCGTACCTGCACCCACGCCCACGCCTACGCCAAAACCGGAGCCCAGGGTGGTTGAGCCACCGAAGCCCGAACTCAAGGCCGAGCCGGTCGCGCCCCGGGTGGACATTGCGCTGGAGCAGGAAAAAAAACGCAAGCTGCTTGAGCAGCAAAAGGACGCCGAGGCAGCGGCGTTGAGAAAGAAAGAAGCCGAAGCGGCCGCGCTGAAAAAGGAGCAAGCCCTCGCCGCCCGTGAGAAAGAGCAGGAAAAAGAGCGCGCCAAAGACGAACTGGCGCAGCGCAAACTCGCGCTGGATAAAAAGCTGGCCGAAGCGAAAAAGCTCGAACAAGACAAAGCGCAACAGGCCAAACTGGCCGAAGCGGCAACCGAACAGCGGCGCGCCGACGAAGTCAAACGCATCATGGGCATGGCCGGAGCCAGCGGCTCGCCCGATTCAGGCGGCTCGGCGCAGCGTGCCAGCGGACCGTCGGCGAGTTACGGCGGCAAGGTGGCGGCCCGGGTCTTGCCGAATGTGCTCTCGACCGACGACATCGTCGGTAGCCCCAAGGCCGACGTCGAAGTCAGCTCCGCCCCGGACGGCACCATCATCAGCCGTCGGCTGGTCAAATCCAGTGGCAATCGGGCCTGGGACGAAGCGGTTCTGAAGGCCATAGACCGCACCGGCACCATGCCGCGCGACACCGATGGCCGCGTGCCGACGCCGATCGTGGTGGAGTTCAAGCCGAGGTAGCGCGAGGGGAACGTCCCCATCGGGCATTGGATCGAAGCCGGCTATCCCGGTCCCGATCTGGCCCCTGTCAATGAAATGGGGCGGGCAAGTCAACCCGCCAGTCGCTATTATTTCAATAGCTGCTAACGCCCGTATTAACAGGGCTAGAAGCCTAAATCATTCGTAAACAATCCTGGCGACGCCGTTGTCGGCCTGAGCCATCCAGCTCGCCAGCGCGGCGTCGGTCGGAAAGAACCGGGCTGCTTCACCGAGATGAATTTCCGCACTGGCCTGCTCGCGCCGCAGGCTCAGGCGCACCGCCAGGCTGCGGCTGACGTCGCCCTGCGGACTGGCTTCGGTACGCGGCGGAAAGTCGCGGACCAGCCGCGCAATGTCGGGCACGGCGCCGTTCACCGCCACCCGCAAATATTTGCCGAAGCGGCAGCGTGCGGTTTCCAGATCGAACACCTGCGTGAGCTTGAAGCGCCGGCCGAAGCGCTCGTTGCCGGCCTGCAGCGTGCCCTGCACGATTACCAGTTCATCGTCCTTGAGCAGCGCGCGATGGGCGTTGTACAGGGCTTCGTCGCACGACGCTTCGAGCAACTGCGGATCGGATTTGTCGTCCAGCTTGAACAGGATCAGCTTGCCCCGGTTGCCGTTGATGACGCGCAAATCACTTAGGATCGCGGCCAGCAACTGCGGCTCGCGCGAATCGATCAGGTCCTCAATGCGGCGTTTGGCGAACTGCCGCACTTCCGCCTCGACCTCATCGAACAGGTGGCCCGACAAGTAAAAACCGATGGCGGTTTTCTCATGTACCAGCCGCGCCTTGACGCCAAAGGGCACAGCCTCGACCAGCGCTGGCTCCTGGGTGCTGGCGGCATGCGAGTCGCCGATGTCGAACAGGCCGCCCTGATTGGCATTGGCTGCGGACGCGGCGGCAAATTCAAAAGCCCGGTCCACCGACGCCAGCAGCGCAGCGCGGTTCAGATGCAGATTGTCGAAGGCCCCGCCCTTTATCAGCGCATCGACCGAGCGCTTGTTCAGTCGGCTGCGGTCAACCCGCAAACAAAAGTCGAACAGCGAGGTGAACGGCCCGCCGGCATCGCGCGCCGCGACCATGGCCGCAATCGCCTGCTCCCCGGTGCCCTTGATGGCGCCCAGCGCATAGCGCACGCTCTTGTTGCCGGTCGTCTCGAACCGGTAGGCGCCCCGGTTGATGTCGGGCGACTCGAAGCTCAGCCCCATCTTTTGCGCATCGGCAAACAGCACTTTGAGCTTGTCGGTGTCGCCCATCTCGACCGTCATGTTGGCGGCAAAGAATTCGGCCGGGTAATGCACCTTCAGCCAGGCGGTGTGGTAGGCCAGCAGCGCGTAGGCGGCCGAGTGCGATTTGTTGAAACCGTAGCCGGCGAATTTTTCCATCAGGTCGAAAACTTCGTCGGCTTTTTGCTCGCTCAGGCCATTGACGCCTGCGCCCTTGCGGAAAATATCCCGCTGGGCGTCCATTTCTTCCTTTTTCTTTTTGCCCATTGCCCGGCGCAGCATGTCGGCGCCGCCCAGCGAGTAGCCGCCCAGGATCTGCGCGGTCTGCATCACCTGCTCCTGATAGACCATGATGCCGTAGGTCTCCTCCAGCATGGGCTTGACGCGGGGGTCGGGGTACTCCGGCGTTTCCTTGCCGTGCTTGCGAGCGATGTAGGTCGGGATCAGCTCCATCGGCCCGGGCCGGTACAGCGCGTTCATTGCAATCAAATCTTCGAGCCGGTCTGGTTTGGCGTCTTTGAGCATGCGCTGCATGCCGATACTTTCAAACTGGAAAACCGCTTCGGTCTCGCCACGCGAGAACAAGGCATAGACCCTGGCGTCGTCCAGCGGCAGGTCTTCAAAGCGGAAGTCTTTTTGTGCCGGGTGGCGCTCCACGATGAACTGCCGCGCCAGCTCCAGAATCGTCAGGGTTGCCAAGCCCAGAAAGTCGAACTTCACCAGGCCGATGGCCTCGACGTCGTCCTTGTCGAACTGGCTGACCGCCGAGCCGCTGCCGGGCTGCGCGTACAGCGGGCAAAAGTCGGTCAGCTTGCCCGGCGCAATCAGCACGCCGCCGGCATGCATGCCGACGTTGCGCGTCAGGCCCTCTAGCTTGCGCGCGAGTTCGAGCAGCGTGCGCACGTCTTCTTCCTTGCGCTCGCGCTCGGCCAGAATCGGCTCGGCTTCGCTGGCATACACCAGCTTGTCGTTTTTGTCGCGCTCGGCCGGCGGCAATTGCAGCGTCACCGCCTGCCCCGGCTTGTTCGGAATCAGCTTGGATATGCCGTCGCAAAAGCCGTAGGGAAAATCAAGCACCCGGCCCACGTCGCGGATCGCCGCCCGTGCCGCCATCGTGCCAAAGGTAACGATCTGGCTGACCGCCTCTTTGCCGTATTTGGCCTTGACGTAGTCGATCACCCGGTCGCGGTTGGTCTGGCAGAAGTCGATGTCGAAGTCGGGCATCGACACCCGCTCCGGGTTCAAAAAGCGCTCGAACAACAGGTTGTAGCGCAGCGGGTCGAGGTCGGTGATGTTCAGCGCATAGGCCACCAGCGAACCGGCGCCGGAGCCGCGACCGGGGCCTACCGGACAGCCGTTGTTCTTGGCCCAGTTGATGAAGTCGCCAACGATCAGGAAGTAGCCGGGAAAGCCCATTTTCAGGATGGTGGCGATCTCGAATTCAAGCCGCTCAACATAAGTCGGCTCTTTGGCCAGCCGCAGCGCGGCATCCGGGTACAGGTGTTTCAGCCTTGCAGCCAGCCCCTCATGCGACGCCTGCCGGAAGTAGGCGTCGATCGGCAGGCGCACGCCATCGACCTCGGGCGTCGGGTAGTTCGGCAGCTGCGGCTTGCCGAGTTGCAGCTCTAGGTTGCAGCGTTTGGCAATCTCGACGCTGTTGGCCAGGGCCGACGGCACATCCTCAAACAGCTGCTGCATTTGCGCGCTGGATTTGAAATACTGCTCGCGGGTGAATTTGCGCACGCGCCTGGCATTGCCCAGAATCTCGCCGCCCGAAATGCAGACCCGCGCCTCGTGCGCGTCGTAGTCGTCGGCGGTCAGAAACTGCACCGGGTGGGTCGCCACCACCGGCAGCTTCAGGCGTGCGGCAAGCTGGACGGCAGCGCTGACGTGGCGCTCGTCCTCGGGCCGGCCGGCGCGCTGCAATTCGAGGTAGAAGCGGTGCGGAAAAAGCCCGGCCAAATGCAGCGCGCACTCGGTGGCGCGCGAGCTGTCGCCCTGCATCAGGGCCTGGCCAATGGCGCCGCCTTGCGCGCCAGACAGCGCCAGCAGGCCGGCATTGAGTTCCTGCAGCCAGTCCAGCTTGATGATGGCCTGGTCACGCACGACGTTGTGCATCCAGGCGCGGGTCAGCAGCTCCGAAAGGTTGAGGTAACCACGGTGGTCCTGCACCAGCAGCAGCAGGCGCGCTGCGGGCGCGGCCGAGTCCTTGCCCGGCACCTGCACCCAGACGTCGGCGCCGATCAGCGGCTTGACGCCGGCAGCGCGCGCTTCGCGGTAAAACTTGACGGTGCCGAACAGGTTGCCTAGATCGGTTATGGCCAGCGCCGGCTGGTAGTCCGCGGCCGCTGCGGCGACGATTTCGTCGATGCGATTGGTGCCATCGACGACGGAAAATTCGGTGTGAAGGCGAAGGTGAACAAACATGCCCGGATTTTAGGGCGGGGCTGGGCGCTATCCGCTGGTTCGGCAACCAGGCGTTACAGGGCAAGTTCCAGACATTCCCGGCGGGCCAGGGTTTGGTGCCGATTCGGGCTTTCGTCCGACACGCTCCGCCGCGCCGGCATGCCAACCTATCTCAAATTTCTACTCGACATCATTTAAATTTCACCATGCCAACCCGACACTCGACCCGAGCCGATGCACCGGACCAGCGACCCGCACACCAGGCGTCACCGGCCGCAAGCCTAGACCACGCACTGCCCCAGCGTTACAGGCAGGTTCGCCGCCAAAGCGAAGCGCTGATTGCGCCGCTGAGTGCCGAAGACTGCCAGCTCCAGTCGATGCCGGACGCCAGCCCGGCCAAATGGCATCTGGCGCACCTGACCTGGTTTTTTGAAACCTTCATTCTGGAGAAGTTTGAGCCGGCGTTCAAGGCCTTCGACCCAGCCTTTCGGGTGCTGTTCAACAGCTACTACACCGGCATCGGCGACCGTTACCCCCGGCCTAAACGCGGGCTCATAAGCCGGCCGTCTTTGACGGAAGTCCTGCGCTACCGGCAGCAGGTGGACGAGCGCATGCTGCAGTTGCTGGAGCAAATCCCTGAGGACCACCCGGAGCGGATGCAACTCAATGCGCTGACCGAACTGGGTCTGCAGCATGAGCAGCAGCATCAGGAGTTGCTGCTGACCGACGTAAAGCATGCGCTGTCGTTCAGCCCCCTGAGCCCCGGCTACGCCAGGCGCTGGCCACTCGCCAGGACCCATCCGGAGCCGCAGCGCTGGGTCGGGTTTGAAACCGGACTGCTGCACCACGGTTACGACGCGGTGCAAGACGGCCCCTTCGCATTCGACAACGAAACCCCCAGGCACCCGGTTTATGTGGCCGGCTTCGAGCTGGCCAGCCGCCTGGTGACCAACGGCGAGCTGCTCGCCTTCATCGACGATGGCGGCTACCAAAGACCCGAGTTGTGGCTGTCTATGGGGTGGGACTGGGTCCAGGCAGGCAGCCACGCGCTGCCGCTGTATTGGCAGCGCGGCGAAACGCCGAACAACGCGTTTCGCAACTTCACGCTGCAGGGTCTGGTCGATGTGGACCCGCACACCCCCGCCTGCCACCTGAGCTATTTCGAGGCCGATGCCTTCGCCCGCTGGGCCAAAGCGCGCCTGCCGACCGAACACGAATGGGAGCTAGCCGCCCGAAGCGCAGCGGCGACGCAAGCAGGCGGCAACTTTGTCGAGCGCGGTGTCTATCACCCGCTGCCGCTGAATGAAACCGCAGATGGCGCGGCGCACCAGTTGTTCGGCGATGTCTGGGAGTGGACCCAGTCGAACTACAACCCCTACCCTGGCTACCGGCCCTGGGAAGGCCTGGTCGGCGAATACAACGGGAAATTCATGTGCAACCAGTTCGTGCTGCGCGGCGGTTCCTGCGCCACGCCGCAAAGCCACCTGCGGGCCAGCTACCGCAACTTTTTTCCACCGGATGCGCAGTGGCAGTTCAGCGGCCTGCGGCTGGCACGCGGCGCCTGAGCGCGGGCGGATTCAGCTCCCTGGAATACGCTTCTCCGGAAGCGGGAACCACTGGAACAGTGTCCTGCCCGCTCGGGACGGCGGCGATGCTCATTGCATTCGTTCCAGCTCGGTCGTGATCTCGGTCGTCACCAGCGTCATCAATTTGTGCACCGGGCACTTGGCCGCGACGGCGGCCAGCTCGCTGAGCTGCGCATCGCTGATGTCGCCGGCCACCTGCAGCCGCGCCGCCAGCCGGTACACCCCGGCCCGCTCGCTGGAGGCGTCGCGTTCGACGACGGTTTTCACGTCGGTCACCGCCATGCCTTTTTTGCGGGCGTACCACAGCACCGTCAGCGCCTTGCAGGCACCGAGCGCCGCATCGTAAAGGTCATGCGGGTTTGGGCCAGCATCCAGACTACCCTCAGCCACCGAGGCATCGGAGAGAAATTGATGCGGTCCGATGCGCACGGTCTGCGCCATGGCGTCGGGCGTTTTTTGCTCAAGTTTGATGGTCATGTTGGTCCTTCCCGGTCGAATGCGACTTCAGCGTGTCAGCCGCGCCGCGGTGTCGGCCACGCGCTTGCCGTAGCGGCGGGCGGTGTCGAGGTCGCCCTGCGCCATTTCCTTGGCGCCGGCGTCGGACGGCGACTGGGCCATCGCCCCGGCGTAGGAACCCAGCCAGTTCGGGTCGTCGCGCCTGGCTGCCTTGCTGTTGCTCGGCAACTCGCCCAAGCCGACCCAGAGGCCGCCATGCTGCATCGCCAGCGTGAACAGATAGTGCAGCGTCGAATGCTTGTCGCCATTCACGGCCCCGCTGTTGGTAAAACCGCCGAAAAGTTTTCCGCTCCAGCTTTGCGAAAACCAGGGCTTCGACGAAGCATCGGCAAACTTTTTGAACTGCCAGCTGACGCTGCCCATGTAGGTCGGCGAGCCCATGATGATGGCATCGGCCGCAGCCAGCGCGTCCCATCCGCCGTCGGGCAGATTGCCTTCGGCGTCGATGGCCAGCAACTGCGCGTTGGCGCCGTCAGCGACCGACTGCGCCACGCGCTGCGTGTGGCCATAACCCGAGTGATAAACGGCGACGATCTTTGACATGTTGGTCCTAGGGTTGATGAAAAAAATTAACGCTCGCTACGCACCGGATCACTGCGCCCGTCCAGACTCCAGGCACCCGGCCCGAAAGCGGCCACCAGCAGCAAGCCGCCGACGACGCCGATATTTTTAAAGAAGGCCTGCTGCTGCATCATTTTTTGCGCTGCCTCCACCGCCCAGAAGTTGTGAAAGATGAAGGTGATGACCACGGTAAAAAACGCGATGCCAATCGCCGCCCAGCGGGCCTGCCAACCGATCAGCAACAACACACCGAGCCCCAGCTCGACGCCGATGGCCGCCGCCGCCGCCAGCTCGGGAAAGGGCACGCCCTTGGACGCGATGTAGCCGACCGTGCCGGCAAAGCCGCCTATCTTCGCGTAGCCGGCCGGAATGAACAGCAAAGCCAGCAAGGCTCGGCCCAGCAGCGAAAGCGGATTTTGAAGTGAAGAAAACATGAGCAGACCTTTGATGAAAGTTGACTGGCAGATAAAAACAGGAAGCGGGCTGGAAACTCTGCGGAAAAACCCGGCGACAGCGCCGCCGCGTAAAGCACTGGCGAAATAATGAACCAGAACCGAAGTCCGAGCCTGCCGAAAGGACGAAAGGACGAAGGCCCGATGGCGGCTCAAGGCGCCAGATCGAACACCAGCACCTCGGCCGACACGCCGCCATCGAGCTTCAACTGCGGCTCGGCCTCTATCAGGGCCGCGTCGCCGGCAGCCAGCGGCCTGCCATTGACCGACAACCGGCCCGTGACCAGATGCACATAGGTTTTGCGGTCTGCCGGCAAGTCCAGCGTGGCGCGCTCACCGGCATCGAACAACCCTGCGAACAACCGGGCGTCGGCATGCAGCGTGACTGAACCCTGGGCCCCATCGGGCGAGGCGACCAGCCGCAGCTTCCCCCGCTTGTCCTCCTGCGAAAACGTCTTTTGCTGGTAGCTGGGCGGGATGCCGGTGACGTTCGGCTCTATCCAGATCTGCAAAAAATGCGTGGTCTCGCCTTCGGCCTGATTGAACTCGCTGTGCGCCACGCCGGTGCCCGCGCTCATACGCTGCACGTCGCCCGGCGGAATGCCCTTGACGTTGCCCATGCTGTCCCGGTGCGCCAACTCGCCGCTCAGCACGTAGCTGATGATCTCCATGTCGCGGTGGCTGTGCGTGCCAAAACCCTTGCCGGCCGCGATACGGTCTTCATTGATGACGCGCAGGTTGCCAAAGCCCATGTGGGCCGGGTCGTAATAGCCGGCAAACGAAAACGAGTGAAAGGATTTGAGCCAGTCGTGGTCGGCAAAGCCACGCTCTGCGGAATGTCTTAGCATCAGCATGGGTGCTCCTGAAAGAGGTTGCGCATCAGCTGACTTTAGCGGTCATCGCCGCAGCCGCAGCCGCATCGGATTGATGGCATCATTCAAATTATTCGAATGGCCAAAACCCCCTTCCCCGCCAATCCGGTGCGCGACGCGCTGACGCCAGAAGCACTGTCGCTGATTGCGGCCGTCCACCAGGCTGGCAGCATGGCGGGGGCCGCACGCACGCTCGGGCTGGTGCCGAGCGCGCTGACCTACCGTATTCGCGTGGTCGAGGACGCACTTGACGTACTGCTGTTCGACCGCTCCTCGCGCCAGGCCAGGCTCACTGCGGCCGGGCAGGAGTTACTGCGCGAAGGCGGCCGACTGCTGGTCGAACTCGATGCGGTGGCAAACCGCGTCAAGCGCGTGGCCACCGGCTGGGAGCCGCAGCTGACGCTGGCGGTCGATAGCGTGCTCGCGCAGGCGCCGGTGATGGAGCTGTGCGAGGCTTTTTTTGCGCTGGCCCCGCCGACCCGTCTGAAGGTGCGCGAAGAAGCGCTGTCCGGCACGCTGGAAGCGCTGAGCTCGGGCCAGGCCGACCTGGCAATCGGCGTGGCGCTGGATTCACCGACCGACCGCGTGGTGCAGAGCAAGCCGCTGGGGACCATCGGGTTTGTTTTTGTGGTGGCGCCGCAGCATCCGCTGGCGCGGGCCGCCGAACCGGTCAGCGAAGAAGCGATGTTGCTGCACCGCGTGGTTGCGGTGGCCGACTCGATTCAGCGCGGGCGGGGCATGAGCGTCGGGCTGCTGAAAGGCCAGGACATCTTCACGGTGCCCGGCATGCAGTACAAACTCGATGCGCAACTGCGCGGTCTGGGCGCCGGGTTTTTGCCGGAATACCTGGCACGGCCGCACATCGAAGCCGGTCGGCTGGTGCAGAAAAAAGTCGAACGTGCAGAGCGCAAGATGCTGCTGCGCTATGCCTGGCGCAGCGCAGCGCCGGCTGAGGAAGGCCGCGCGCTGCAGTGGTGGCTGGCCCAACTGGCCCGACCGGCGACACAGAAGGCTTTGCTGGGAGCCGCTGCGGCGGGAGGTTGACCCAGGCGGGGATGAACGGCCACTCCGCGGGCGCGTCGCGCACGAAAGTTATGCGGAGAACCCCGAGGTGTTGCGTGTAGAGTGCAGCCAAAACCTCTTGTGCCTGACACAGCTGAAAAAATCACAAAACCCCATGACCAGAAAACCCCTCCCCCCGCGGGGGGGGGGGGGGGGGGGGGGGGGGGGGGGGGGGGGGGGGGGGGGGGGGGGGGGGGG
>JAJAYS010000316.1 GCA_026786065.1 Polaromonas sp. | reverse complement strand
CAAGGCGTCTTTTTGCAGCCAATAGCCCCGCTATTGGCAAGAAAAACAACGCAGCGGACCGCCCGAGCCCGCGTGATCACAGCCCGCAGGAAGTTATGCAGAGGGTCCCTAAAGACCGGTATACCCGCGTCGGGTTGCCGCGCAGCTAAACCGGGCGGTTGCCTGCAGTCAGAATTTTTCCGGCCTCAGCACACCTACGTCGCCGACATACATCACCATTGAATAGTTGTCGGAGTAGCGCTCACGCAGCGCCGCGCACAGAGCAAGGGCCGTAGCCGCATTGCAAAGCACTTCAATCCGGATGTTGGCATGCGGAGCCCAAGCCGCGTCGCGCATGCCGCGGCTACCCTTGCCGCGTGCATCTGTGATGGTGTAACCGGAAGTTCCCACGTTTTCGATTTCGCGCACCAGCGTGTCTTCCAGGGCGGCCTCGGTCACGATGGTCAGCAGCTTGCGGGTAGTCAATTCCATGGCGTCAGCCTCCGGCGTGATGAAGGTACTGGGCAAGCCGGTGGTACAGCGGAATGCCGACAACCAGATTGAACGGGAAGGTGATGCCGAGCGCCGCGCCGATCGACAGCGCCGGGTTGGCCTGTGGTACGGCGATGCGCATGGCCGCGGGCGCAGCGATGTAGGAGGCGCTGGCGTACAGCGTGGCCAGCAGCGTGATGCCGCCCACCGACAATCCAAGCAACAGGCCGGTGACCAAGCCCAGGCCTGCGGCCACGAGAGGCATGAAGATGGCGAACGCAACCAGGAACAGTCCTGCGCGCCGCAGATCGGCAAAGCGGCTGGCGGCAACAAGGCCCATCTCAAGCAGAAAGATAGCCAGCAGACCCTTGAACAAATCGAAGAACACAAGATCCAGCGGCGCGATGCCGCTGGGTCCAGCGGCCCAGCCAATCGCCAACCCGCCGAGCAGCAAGACCAGACTTTTGCCGGCGAAGACCTCATGCAGGACCTGCCCCCAGGGAGCGTTGCGCTCGCCGCGCCTGGCCAACAGCGCGCCGATCACCAAAGCAGGAAACTCCAGCAGCACCAGGAAGACCGTCATGTAGCCTTCGACCGCCTCCCCCAGCCGCGTGAGGTAGGTAGAGCCCACCGCGAACGTGACCACGCTGACCGAACCGTAGTGCGCGGCAATCGATCCTGAATCAGCGCGCGACAACTTGCCAACGTGCCGCAGGATGGGAAACGCGACCAGCGGAATCAATGCGCCCACCGCCACCACCACGAGGGCAGGCAGCGCCACCTCAAGCAGCGGATAACGCGCCAGCTCGACCCCCCCCTTCAGGCCGATCGCGAGCAGCAAAAAGATGCTTAGGGATTCATACAGAACGCCCGGGATCTTGAGGTCCGAGCGTATGAAGCCGGCGATGGCGCCGAGCAGGAAGAACAGGATGACGGGTTCGAAGTAATGCATCTTCACATGGGCAAGCAGCCGTCACCGCACGAGCAGGATGGACGTCTTCTTGACAATGTGGACGATCTTGTAGGCCACCGAGCCCAGCAACATCGAGTCAACCGCGCTCACCCCGTGCGAGCCGGTGGCGATGCCGCGACTGCCCAGCGCATCGGCCATGGCCTCGATCTCTGGCGCCGCCTCTCCCATGACAACGTGCAGGCGCCAGCGGACCGACGCCGATTCGACCAGTTGGCGCGCCGTGGCCGTGGCTGCCCAACCGCGCTGCGGCAGTTCGGTCTCTGCAGCTTCCTTGTTTAACCAAGGCCGGACATGCACCAGATCGACCTCGGTGCGCTCCAGAGCCGCCAGACCCGCCACCATCGCGACGGCGCGCAGAGAGCAGTCAGAGCCATCGACCGCCACCAGCCAGCGCGCGCTGCCGGCATTTTCGCCAGCGCGAGCGCCAGCGCCGTGCCAGGTCACGGCTACGAGCCGGCCAATGTCGTCGCGCCGTTCTATCGCTGGCACCGGCAGGGCCTCCTGCATTACAGAGTCGGTCATCAAGCGCTCCTTGACGGTTTACGGGCGGATATCTTCAGGCTGAGGATCACCGAAATCAGGATGATCGAGCCCACGATCAGCAGCGACCACTGCACCGGCATGTGGAACCAGGGCATCACCAGCATCTTGCCGCCGATGAACACGAGCACGATGGCCAGGCCATATTTGAGAAAGTGAAAGCGGTCGGCCATGTCGGCCAGCAAAAAGTACAGCGCCCTCAGGCCCATGATGGCGAAAATGTTGGAGGTGAATACGATGAAGGGATCAGTGGTGATCGCAAAGATGGCCGGGATGCTGTCAACCGCAAAGACCACGTCGGAAATCTCGATCATCACCAGCACCAGGAACATCGGTGTGGCGTACAGCAGGCCGTTCTGGCGGATGAAGAACTTCTCGCCGTGGAAACCTTCGGTGACCCGAATATGCCCGCGCAACCAGCGCAGGAAAGGATTTTTTTCAAGGTCGGGCTTTTGCTCGGCCATGATCAGCATCTTGATTCCTGTTATCACCAGAAATACCCCGAACCCATAGAGTATCCAGGAGAATTGCTGCACCAGCCAGACGCCGCCCAGGATCATTCCCGCACGCATGACAATCGCGCCCATTACGCCGTAGAGCAGCGCGCGGCGCTGCAACTCCGGCGGCACGGCAAAGTAGGTGAAGATCATCACAAACACGAACATGTTGTCTATCGACAGCGTCTGCTCGATCAGGTACCCAGTAAGGAACTCCAGTGCCTTGCGGTTCGCCATCTCGCGGCCGGCCGTGCCGTCCAGATACCACCATAACAAGGCCCCGAAAGAGAGAGCCAGGACCATCCACGCGACCACCCAGCTTGCGGCCTCCTTGACCGACACACGGTGTGCCTTGTTCCCGCCGAGGACGAAGAGGTCCAGGGCCAACATGGCCACCACAAAGGCGATGAAGCCGGCCCACATCGGGCCGGTGGCGAAAGATTCAATGTTATTCATGGAGGGGCTGTAGACGCGGCAGGGGGGGTCGGGCTTCTTGGAAAAGGCGTGATGGAGGCGTCTGGATTCATGGGTGCAAAGTGCTGCCAGAGTCCGTAGAAATTGGTATTGGCCACTCTGGCCGGGGTTCAGTTTTGGGCGGCGTGCGATGCCTGCGGGCACCCCACCTGTAGCCAGAGTCCGAACAGCCGCAGTGAACTCCGGCAGTTGCTGCGGTAAAAATTGCCAATGGGTGCAACTGCATCACTTAATTGACAGCCAGCGCCAGACCCAGAAGGCTGGCTCCGATGCCTGCCGGAATGCCAACACGCTCAAGGCTCGACGCCGCATCCCCAGCAATTACCTCCACGGGCACAGTCGTGCGCGCTATCACCTGGTTGGTGACCGAGTGCTCGACCAAGCGGACCAGTGAACTCTTGCGCGCGGTGCTCATGACAATGCGATCACAGCGGAGCCGGCGGGCTGCATCCACAATGCAATCGGCCTTGTCGCCGACTTCAGTATGGACGGTGTACGTAATGCCGTAACGGTCCAGCAGCTGCCGCGCGGGTTCAAGCGCCTTACCGGCACGCTCCTGAAGGAACTCCATTTGTACTCGATTGCTGGTGAATTGGGCGACCCGCTTCGATAACGGTCCCTGGACGTTGAGAACGTGAATGTCAACATCCGGGTTCTTCATGAACTCGTTCACAACGTGGCGCACGCCATATTGAGAGTTGGCTGATCCATCGGACGGCACAAGAACTCTTCGCATGGTTTAACTCCTGCAGATTACTCGGTTTGACGGGGGCGATATTCAACAGGCTGCCGGGGTCATGCCAGCCACACTGCGGCACCTGCCAGCATTCCGCCGGCGCCGCACGCAGCCAGCAGCTTGGCGTCGCGCTGGTTTTCGCGGGCGTATTCTCGCCAGGCGCCAAACAGCAACAAGACTCCGAGCGCAGCGCCGGCGAGGGCGAAATCAGACGTCTTTACCGCCCCTTTTTAGAAACTCCGGCCGCAGCATCTCGCGGTGCAGCCCCCAATGCTCCACCGCCGCCCCGAGCAAGATGGACTCGCCCTCGGCGACTTGCCCATCCGACTCGACCACCAAAACACACAAGCGCAGCACCTTGCGGCGCAGTTCGGCATCATCGACCTGGGCCATCAACTCCGCGAGAGTTCGAGGATCGACCCGGCCGGCATCCGCCCAGGTAAGTTGCGCTGCGCAGAGCAGGTCTTCGCAGAGAACATGGACTACGGCGTGCAACTCTTCAGGCTGCAGTCCGAGTTGCTTGTCCACGCCCATCAGGTCGAGTATGTCGAGCTCGGCCTTGCACACGTCACCGTCGGCCAGCAGGGCCAACGCAACGATGCGGGCGGCTGCCTGCGGGCTGTTGTTTGGATAGATGTGCATGGCTATGTTCCTGGTGGTGTGGCGCAAAGGTCAGTCGAAGATCTCGCTTAACCATGACTTCTTGCGGTTGCCACGATGACGGGCACCGCCGTGGTGGTCCGAATCCACGAAGTCGGGCTGGGACCGCGCAGGGCCAGCCCGCTCTGGTATTGGCGCTGCGGTGCCGGCGCGTTCGATGAGCTTGTCGAGCTCACCACGATCCAGCCACACACCGCGGCACTGCGCGCAGTAATCGATCTCGACACCTTGGCGCTCCGTCATCGACAGTGCAGTGTCAGGGCAGGCAGGGCATTTCATGATTTTTCCTTTTTAAAACGTTCTTCGTTCGTTTATCTGGGACTTGAAAGGCAATCAGCCGAAGCGGGCGGTTAAGCGGGCCGTCGATCAAGCGATAAATTCTCGTTTTTTTCTCTTGCTCACACTCATTCAAAGTGCGCAGGTCGGGATGCCGCATCAGGCTTGTCGGACGGCGATACCCCAGCGCTACCGCGACCATGCCACCCCCCGGTGCGCGACCGGTCCAAATGCTTGACAACCGCGCGGCCAACCCGGTCCGCCGCGCGATTGATGACGGCATACAGATCCGGGCCGATGTCCTTGATGGCCGCTACCGGCGCATCGCACAAGTACACCTGGATGCGGCAGAACTTGTCGAAGCCGCCGCGCGGACCGTTTTCGTCGCCGATACGCACCACGACGCGCTGAATACGGTCGCTGTGGCGCGTCAACACAAAGCGCAGGCGGCGCCCGGTGTACTCGGCGAGCGGGGCCGTAATCGGAAATTCGGAGCTCTGGATGTCGAAGTTCATCTTGATCTTTCTGCTCGCCTGACAGGGCAACAGCGCTAATTTAAGACTCTCCAATTTATATGTAAATACGAAATATTATTGAAAATCATCCAAAAAAAACTGATGATTGAGGGATGAACTACAAACACCTTCACTACTTCATGCAGGTTGCGCAGTCCGGCGGCGTGATGCGCGCGAGCGAGCAACTGCACCTGACGCCGCAGACCATCAGCGGGCAGATTCAGTTGCTCGAAGAGGCCTTGGGCAGCGCGCTGTTTGCCAAGAGCGGGCGCGGGCTCGTGCTCACCGACACCGGTCGCCTGGTGTTGGGCTATGCCGAGGAGATCTTTTCGTTGGGCGCCGAAATCAAGGAGGCGGTACGCGACCACCCGAAAAAGGCACGCATGCTGGAGTTCAGGGTCGGGGTGGCCGATGCGGTACCGAAAACGATTGCGTACCGGCTGATCGAGCCGGCAACCCAACTGCCGGAGCCGGTGCGCATCGTCTGCCGCGAGTGGAAACTCGAGAGCCTTCTTGCGGAGCTGGCCCTGCACCGGCTCGACCTGGTGATCTCGGACGCTCCGATTCCTTCAACGGTTAGCGTGCACGCCTTCAGCCATCGGCTTGGCGCCTCTGGCGTGAGTTTTTTCGGGACGCCCGCCTTGCTCAAGCACTGCATCGGGGAGTTCCCGCGCTGTCTTGACGGCACTCCGATGCTGATGCCCTGCGAGGATTCGGCGCTCGGACAGCGTCTGCGCGCCTGGCTTCAGGCACGCTCGCTGCATCCGCGAATCGTGGGCGAGTTCGATGACAGCGCGCTGGCGAAGGAGTTCGGCCGGCATGGCGCCGGCATCTTCGTCGGCCCAACCGTGCTGTCGAACACGATCGAAAAGCAATTCAACGTCAAGACCCTTGGTGCGACACCCGAAGTCGTAGACGAATTCTTTGCAATTTCGGTCGAGCGGCGCATCAAACATCCCTGCGTTGTGGCGATCACCCAGTCGGCACGTGAAGCCTTGTTCGCTCAGACTGTCAAAAAACCTCGCGCTCGCCCCAAAGTGCTGAAGTGACACGCTCCGGGAGACTGTCGGGCTTGGGGCGGAAGTGAAACTCGGCCCCAATGCGGGCACTTTTTGCCGGAGTTGCAGACTCACCGTCCAACTACGGGACAAAAAGACGATGAAAAATGGACCGCTTCTGCCGATTTGCGGCCGGCGATTTTGAAGTCCGACAGCCATATGAACCGGAAAGGTATTGCTCGGCATCAGGCTCTGCCTCTGCCCGAACTGCAGACCATGTTGGCCGCCGAGGGGGCGATTGCGGCACCGGCCACGCCGGAGGCCTTTGGCGACCACATCCTGCGCGAAATTGCCCGCTGCAAACCTGTGATTCAATCCGGGAGGGTCCGGGCGGAGGAGCCGAAATAAGGCCCATACCGGACCAGACACACCAAACAAATCAGGAGACACAGTGCAAACCTTTTTCACCGCCAGAACCCGGCTGGCCACTCCGACCTTTGCGGCCGCCAGTGCCAGATGGGCCAGGAGCACCGTGCCGATCTTCGGCCTGGTCGAGCCGAGCGGCACCGGCGCCACCTCGGGCAGCAATTTCAACAACGGCATCAAGCTGGCGGTGAAAGAGATCAACGCCGCCACCGGAATTCTGGGCCGCAAAATGGCCCATCAGTCGGTGGACACGCAGTCCAACCCGGGCATCGCCAGGGCGCTTTCCCAGACGGCGGTGGACCAGTCGGCCTACGTCGTGATGGGGTCGGTGTTTTCAGGTTCCCTGACACCATTTCCACCGAGCCTGGCTAGATCGACTTCAGCGCGCCGGTGCTGCGCGTCATGCAGTCGGGCAGCGACGCGGTTATCGTCTATGGCAACGAAGAAGAATCAGCGCGCGCGCTGCGCGAGTTGCGCAAGCAGGCCCACGCCAAACCCATCATCGGCGAGGTCGTGCTGACCAGCCAGGAGGTGGTCGAGCTGGCTGGTGAGGCGGCCAACGGCGGCGTCGCCCACGCCGGCCTGAGCGCAGACGCGCCGCAGCCGCTGATCCGCAAATTCAGCGACACCTTCAGGCCGAATTCAAAATGAAGTCGGACCACAACGGCCTGAAAGGCTGAAGCGGCATGTACGTCGTCAAGGCGGTGACCGAGAAACCCGGCAAGATTGACTCCAGAGCTTTTGCGGCGGCAACGAGGGGCCTGCGCCTGTCGGCCAGGGAACATCCCGGCATCCTGCTCGACGTGGGCTTCGACGCCAACGGCGACCTGGACCGCGAAAACCACATTACGAAAGTCGAAAACGGCAAACAGGTGACCAGCGGCATCCTGCCGCCGGTCGGCCCCAAGTAAATAAAGGACATGCGTTTCCATGAGTTCACCCCCCTTCTGCCTGGCCGGCATCGTTGGCTGGCCCGTGGCGCATTCACGTTCGCCCAGGCTGCACAACTACTGGCTCGACCAATACGGCCTGACCGGCGCCTACGTTCAGTTGTCCGTGGCCCCCGGCAAGCTGGCCCTGGCCCTGCCGGGTCTGGCGGCGCTCGGCTTTCGCGGCTGCAACATCACGCTGCCGCACAAGGTCGATGCGCTGGCGCTGGTCGATGAGGTCGATGCCAATGCGCGGCGCATGGGCGCCATGAACACCATCGTGGTCCAGCCCGACGGCTCGCTCAAGGGCTTCAACAACGACGGCTTCGGCTACATCCAGAGCCTCCTCGACGCGCAGCCCGACTGGCGTGCCGACGCCGGGCCGATCACGGTGCTGGGCGCCGGCGGTGCGGCGCGTGCGGTGGTGCTGAGCCTGGCCGATCGGGGTGCCAAGGAAATCCGGCTGCTCAACCGCACCGACGCCAAAGCCCAGGGGCTGGCAGCCGAGTTCGGCGCGCCGGTCAAGGCGCTGCCGTGGGCCGACCGCCATGCGGCGCTGGCCGATGTGGCGATGCTGGTCAACACCACCAGCCAGGGCATGCACGGCCACCCGGAACTCGAACTGGATCTGGCCGCACTGCCCAAGCACGCGCTGGTGTCGGACGTGATCTACGTGCCTTTGGAAACGCCGCTGCTGGCGGCGGCGCGCGCCCGGGGCAATCCGACCGTCGACGGCCTGGGCATGCTGCTGAATCAAGCGCGGCCGGCCTTCCACGCCTGGTTCGGCGTGATGCCCCAGCTGACGCCCGAACTGCGGCGGGCCGTCGAAGCAACGCTGTGACCGGCCCGGCTGCGCCGCAGCCCGATTTGTCGATCTACAGCGCGTCCAAGGTCGATGGCCACTTCCATGTGCTCGACCCGGACCGCTTCGCCTGGGCTGGCGACGTCGGCTATCGGCCAGCCGGTCAGGAGACCGGCTCGGCCGACCACGTCGCCCAGGTGCTCGACGCCTGCGGCGTACAGCGTGCGCTGCTGGCCGGGCCCAACTCGTGCTACGGCACCGACACCCGCTGCCTGCTCCCGGTCATTACGGACAGACCCGAGCGCTTCAAAGTGTTGGGTCTCGTGTGATCATCTACCAATTGGCAGCTGGCCACGGTTCCGGGCAAGGGCAGTGATGCAGAGGGTTCTAAGCGTGGCTCAGGTTCATGCAGACCAGGCCTACGGCCGAGACGCCGAACCGGCAGAGGCGCCGGATGTGCAGGGTGATCAAGCCTGCCGATCAGCCCCGGCGCAGCGGCACCGCGAAGCCGCGTGCGACCCGCGGCCGCGCCAGCATCGCCGCATACCAGCGCTGCACCTGCGGGAAGTCGGACAGATCGACCTCATGGCGCGCATGCCGCCAGACCCAGCCGACGATGGCGAAGTCGGCGATAGAGACCGCGTCGCCGGCGAACCAGGCGTGATCCGCAAGCCGCCGGTCCATTACCCCGTACAGCCGCCGCGTTTCGGCTATGAAGCGGGCCAGGCCGTAGCGCCGCTCGGCTTCAATCTCCAACCCGATGAAGTGGTGCACCTGCCCCGGCATTGGCCCGAAGCCGCCCATCTGGAACATCAGCCACTCCAGCACCGGCACGCGCGCGGCCGGGTCTTGCGGCAGAAACAGCCCGGTTTTCTCGGCCAGATAAAGCAGGATCGCGCCGGACTCGAACACGCTGATCGACGCGCCGCCCGGTCCGTCGGGGTCGACGATGGCGGGTATCTTGTTGTTCGGGCTGATCTGCAAAAAGTCCGACGCGTTCTGCTCGCCTTTGGTGATGTCCACGACATGCACCTCGTAGGGCAAGCCCATTTCTTCCAGCGCGACGCTGATCTTGCGGCCGTTGGGGGTGTCGAAGGCGTACAGCTGAATGGGCATGCGGGTTCCTGAATGTGGCGGATTGAGGGATGGGATGCGGAGCCGACAAGAGGCTACCCGATAAGCCGATTCGCTGTAGCAACGCCGCGCCAGGATGCTCGGCAATGCAAAGCCCGCCACTTCAAAGGCGTCCGGCGCGCGCGGCTTTGGACACCGCACTCACCCGACACCGACTTCGATGGGCCTTGGCCTGGCTTTCGCTTGGCTCGGTAGCCGCGGCCGAGGCCACCGGCGTTCAACTTGGCTTTGAGCCTTGGCGGATCGATCTCTCGCCTCAGCGAAAAACTGCCGGTGTGGCGCGCTGCGTAGCGCCACGCACCACAGTTGCGCCCGGACACGCGGCAGTTGCTACTATTTTAATAGCTGTTAACGCCCGTATTTGCTGGGTTACCAACTTTTTTTGCTTGAACTTTTGCTCAATCCAGCCGAATCCCGGCTTTCTCGACCACCTCGGCCCATCGCTTGCGCTCGACTTCAAAAAAGCGGTCCTGCTCGGCCGGGGTCATCGTTTCCACCTCGGCGCCCTGCCCAGTCAGCCGGGCGCGTATTTCAGGGCTGCGGATGACTTTGATCAGCTCGGCATTCAGGCGTGCAACGACCGCCGCAGGCGTGCCGTCGGCCACCAGCACGCCCTGCCAGGAGCCCGATTCGAAATCGGCAACGCCCTGCTCCAGCAGCGTCGGCACGTCTGCGATCAGCGGCATGCGGCTGCGCTTGGACACGCCGATCACCTTTAGCTTGCCGCTCTGCACGAAGGGCAGCGTTGCCAGCATGCCGTTCATCAGCACCTCGGTCTGGCCGGCCACGGTGTCAGCCACCGCCTGCGCGCCGCCCTTGTACGGGATGTACTGCCACTTGGCGCCACTGGCGCGCTCGACCGCCACGCCGGCCAGATGCGGCGCGCTCCCCATCGCAGTGACGGCGAAGTTCAGTTTGGCTTTTTGCGACAGGGCTACCAGCTCCTTCAAGTTGCTGGCCGGCACCGACGGATGCACCGCCAGCAAATGCGGCGAATAGGCCAGCATGGTGACGCCGCGCAGGTTTTTGCTCGGGTCGAACGGCAGCTTGAGGTAAACCGACGGGCTGATGGCGAGCGCGCCGGTGTCGCACAGCAGCAGCGTGTAGCCGTCGGCCGGCGACTTGGCCACCGCGTCGGCACCCAGGTTGCCGTTGGCCCCGGCCCGGTTCTCGACGATTACCGGCTGCTTCAAGGCGTCGGACAGCGGCTGGCTGATGGAGCGGGCAATGATGTCCGACGAACCGCCAGGCGCATACGGCACGATGATGCGTATCGGCCTCGCAGGCCAGGCCTGCGCCCGCACTCTGGTCGCGGCGGCGCCGAGAAGCATCGATGAGGCAAGCACTATTTTTCGGCGATTGGGGGACAAGGCAGCCTGTTGGGTTGAAGGGTGGCTTGAAGGGGCGGGCTGAATGTCAGGTTGGCGGGACAGGGGAACATCGGCAGTGGCCGACGCCCGTTGGTTCAGCTCCGGTAGCGCTCGCGCAGCGACTGCATCGCGCCGCGAAAGCCACCGAGATCGCTGCCGACGCCGACAAAGGTCGCGCCCATTTCCATGTACTTTCTGGCCTCGGCTTCGACCGGCGCCAGGATGCCGGTTGGCTTGCCACCGGCCTTGGCCGCAGCAAAAATATCGGCGATGGCCGCTTGCACGTCCGGGTGCGCCGGATTGCCCAAGTGACCGAGCGCGGCCGCCAGATCGGACGGGCCGACGAAGATCGAATCGACCCCGTCCTGCACCGCGATGTCGCGGGTTGCCGCCATGCCGGCGCGGCTTTCGATCTGCACCATCACGCAGATGTGCTGGTTGATGTCACTGAAATAGTTGGGCAGCGTGCCGTAGCGGTTGCTGCGCTGGCCGACCGACACGCCGCGAATGCCTTGCGGCGGGTAACGCGTGGCCGCCACCGCGCGGCTGGCCTCTTCAACGGTTTCGACCAAGGGAATCAAAAAATTGTAGAAGCCGACGTCGAGCAGGCGCTTGATCTCGACGACGCTGTTACACGACGGCCGCACCACCGGCGCGCTGGCGCTGTCTTTGAGCGCCATCAGCTGCGGCACGAAGGTCAGCGCGTCGTTCGGTGAATGCTCGCCGTCGAGCAGAATCCAGTCGAAGCCGGCCAGGCCCAGGATTTCGGTGGTGATCGGGCTGGCCAGCGACGACCAGCAGCCGATCAGCTTTTCGCCAGCGAGCAGCCGCTGTTTGAAACTGTTGGGGAAGGATTGGTAAGGGGTCATTGGGTTTCTCGTTTGTAAAAAGTCCAACAGGGGGATACGCGCCGGGCGCCTCGCCCACAGGTCACTTGTAAAGCGAGGGCAGCCAGAGCGAAAACGCCGGCACATAGGTGACCAGCAGCAGGCACAGGCCGAGCGCCCCATAAAACGGCGCGATCGAGCGCATCACCTGCCCGACCGAAATACCGCCTATGGCGCAGCCGACAAACTGCACCGAGCCGACCGGCGGCGTGTTCAAGCCGAGCGCGCAGTTGATCAGCATCACTATGCCGAACTGCACCGGGTCCATGCCGAACTGCATTGCGATCGGCATGAAGATCGGCGTGCAGATCAAAATGGTCGCGGCCATGTCGAGAAAGGTGCCGAGGATGAACAGCAGCAGGTTGATCATTAAAAAGATGACCCAGGGCTGGCTGCTCACCGACTTCATCAGCTCGCCCGTCAGCTGCGGCACCTCGTAGAGCGCCATGAAGTAACCGAAGGCCGAAGAAATACCGATCAGCAGCAGCACCACGCCGGTGGTTTTGCAGGCCTTGGCGCAGGCTTTCAAAAAGTTTTTCCACGACAGGCTGCGGTACACCAGCGTGGTGATCAGCAGCGCCCAGGCGACGGCAATCGATGCCGATTCGGTCGCGGTGAAGGCTCCCGACACAATGCCGACCAGGATGATGACGACCACCAGCAGGCCGGGCAGTGATGCGCCGAACGCACGCAGCACCTCACCCCAGCCGGGAAAGCGCCCACGCGTCGGGTAGCCGCGCTTGACGGCGACGTAGTAGGCCGCGCCCAGATTGCACAGCGTCAGGATGACAGCCGGAATCAGCCCGGCCAGAATCAGGCTCAGCACACTGACCGACGCGATGCCCGAGGTGGCCAGCGTGAAGATGATCATGTTGTGCGAGGTCGGCATGATGGCGCCGACCAGCGCGGAATGGGTGGTGACGTTGACCGCGTAGTCGGCGTCGTAGCCCTCTTTCTTCATCAGCGGGATCATCACCGAGCCCATCGCCGACACGTCGGCCAGCGGCGAACCGGCGATGCCGCCAAACAAGGTGCAGCCGATGACGTTGCTCATACCCAGGCCGCCCCGCACATGGCCGACCAGGCTGTTGGCGAAGCGCACGATGCGCTCGGCGATGCCGCCGTAAAGCATCAGTTCGCCGGCAAAAATAAAAAATGGAATGGCGAGGAACGAGAACACCTGCATGCCGCCGACCATCTTCTGGAACACCACGGCTACCGGCAAACCGGCCGCCAAAATGGTGGCGACGGACGACAGGCCGATGGCAAAGGCCACCGGCACGCCGAGCACCAGCAGCAAGGTGAAGCTCAGCGCCAGAACCGTCAATTCCATGCCGGCTCCACCTTCTTGCCGCGCAGCAGCGCGACGACATGCTCGATCGAAAACAGCACGATCAGCGCCCCCGCAATCACCACCGGCAGGTAGTCGATGCCGTCGGGCACCGGCAACATCGGCTTTTTCTCGTCCCACTTGGCGAGCATCCACAGCTGACCGCCATAGACCATCAGCGCGCCAAACAAGCCCACCAGAAAATGAATCAGCAGCTCGATCCGGCGCTGCCAGGCGTCAGGCAGCAACACCACCAGCGATTCCAGCCCGATGTGCCCGGCATCGCGCACCCCGACCGCCAGGCCAAAGGCGGTGACGAACAGCACCAGCAGCATCGCCAGCGCCTCGGCCCAGGTGGGCGTGTCGTTCAGGACGTAACGCCCAATTACCTGCCACTGCACGCACAGCACGACGGCGAGCAGTCCGACGACGGCCAGAATCAGGCTGAGCTTTGAAACGGTTGCGCAAAATCTGGTGAACATGCTGGTTTTCCGGCCGGATGGAAGTGGGCTGATACGCCCCTTACCCCGGCGCTGCTTCCGAAAAAAGTCGGTCGACGAAGCCCCGCACTTTTCGCTATTCGACCGGGCGGAAAAGCCCGCCGCTTGGGTCGTCGACTTCGGGGCACTGCTTCGCAGTATTACTTCGCGTCCTGCACCGCTTTGACCAGCCGCTTCATGTCCGGCGTGGTCATGAACTTGTCGTAAACCGGGCCCATCACCGCCTGGAACGAGGCTTTGTCCACCTCGACGATCTCGGCACCGGCGGCCTTGACGTTGGCCAGCGACTTGGCCTCTTGCTCGTCCCACTTCTGGCGGCCGACTGCCACGGATTCTTTGGCGGCCGCACGGATCATGTCCTGCTCGGCTTTGGGCAGCTTGTCATAGACGACCTTGGACATCACCAGAATCTCCGGCGCCATCGAATGCTCGGTTTTGGAATAAATTTTGACGGCCTCGACATGCTTGGCGGTGTCGAACGACGGGATGTTGTTTTCAGCCGCGTCGATCAGTCCGGTTTTCAGCCCGGTGTACACCTCGCCAAAAGGCATAGGCGTCGGGTTGGCGCCCATCGCGCTGATCAGCGCCACCCACAGGTCGGACTGCTGCACCCGAATCTTCAAACCCTTTGCATCGGCAACCGTCTTGATCGGCTTTTTGGCATAGATAGAGCGCGCGCCGCTATCGTAGAAAGCCAGCCCGACGAAGCCCACCGATTCGCAGCTCTTGAGAATCTCGTCGCCGACCGGGCCGTCCAGCGACTTGCGCATATGGGCGATGGAGCTGAACAAAAACGGCATCGTCGGAACCTGCGTCAACGGGCAGATTCCATTCATCGGGCCGACGTTGACCCGCGTGAAATCCAGTGCGCCGATCTTGACCTGGTCAATGGTTTCCTTCTCGCTGCCGAGGGCCTGCTTGTTGAAAACCTTGATCTTGTGCTTGCCGCCGCTCTTTTTCTCCAGCAGCTCGCTCATGTGCTTGACCGCCAGCACCGTCGGATAGTCGTCGGCATTGTGGGTGTCGGCCGAGCGGAACTCGGTGGCAAGGCCGGCCAGCGGCGCGAGCGCCAGAGCGGCGGCAACCGCAAGCAGTGTGTTTTTCATCATCATGTCAGCTCCAGGTGGTTAGCGAAGGGTCGGAAAAGGTCGGAAAAGGTCGGGAAATTAAGGTCGGGAAAGTAGCGTCGGACGGGTACGCCAGAGACACGCCGACGAGCGGCGAGCCGGTGCAGCGGCTCAGTCGCCGTACGGGCCGGCCTTGACAAAAACGCCGCCCTGAAACTGCACCGCCGGGTCACTCAGGTTGGGGGCGGTCGTTCGCGCAAATACGGCATCACGAAAAACATCCGACGTGTCTTTTGCGGCATAGCCGATGTGGCGCGCACGGCTGTTGTCCCACCAGGTCACGCTGTTGTCGGACATGCCGAAGATCAGGCTGTGGCCCAGAACCGGCGTCATCAAGCAGGCGGTAATGAGCCGGTGCAAATCGTCGTAGCTGAGCCAGGTCGCCAGCATGCGGCGATCTCGCGGCTCGGGAAAGCTCGAGCCGATGCGCAGGCAGGCGGTTTCAATGCCGTAGCGGTCGAAGTAAAAGCGCGACAGGTCTTCGCCAAAAGCCTTGCTGACCCCATAAAAACCATCGGGGCGCGGCGGATGGTCGGCGTTGATGGTTTCGCCCTGCCTGTAGAAGCCGGTGACGTGGTTGGAGCTGGCGAACAGCACCCGCTTGACGCCATGCCGGCGCGCCGCTTCGTAGAGGTTGAACACCCCCAGAATATTGGCCTGCATGATCGGCTCGAACGGGCCTTCGGTCGAAATGCCGCCGAGGTGAACGATCGCGTCCACGCCACGCACAGCCGCATCGACGGCGGCCGCATCGGCCAGATCGGCCAGCACGATTTCCTCGTTCGCGCCGGCCTCACCCCGCGGCGCGATGTCGGACAGCCGCAAGACCGTGCAATTGGCCTTCAGGCGCTCGCGCAGCGCCTGGCCCAGACCGCCGGCGGCGCCGGTCAGTAGCAATTTGTGATGCAATTTCTGGCTCATGATGGATCGGGTTGACCTTCGAGTGGGGCATGAGGGCCTGGCGCATCCGGAACTGGACTTTTGGCGGCGCTTTGATAGAGTGACATCAACGATTCGGTTGTATGTTGTCTGACAAGTCAGGATTTTGAGTGCCGCAATTTATGTTGTCAACGGGGGTTTCATGAGCATCTGCGAAAGCAGCGCGCCCGCGGTGGTCGCGCCGGTCGGGGTGCTGGCCGAGGCGACCGCTTCGCCTCTGCGGCGGCCACGCGGCCTGGTCGGCGAGATCGTCGTCAGCCTGGCTGCAAGCATCCGCGAAGACCGGATGGCGCCGGGCGACAAACTGCCGTCCGAGGCGGAAATCATGGCGCGCTTCGGCGTCAGCCGCACCGTGGTGCGCGAGTCGCTGTCGCGGCTGCAGGCATCAAGCCTGGTCGAGACCCGGCATGGCATAGGCACCTTCGTGCTGGCGCCGGAGCCGAAAAGCAATTTCCAGATTGCCGAGCACGACTTCGCAACCGTGTCGGACGTGATCGCGGTGCTGGAACTGCGCATCAGCCTGGAAACCGAGGCGGCCGGCCTCGCCGCGCTGCGCCGCTCAGCCGACAACCTGGCGGCTATGGCAGCCGCGCTGCAGGCCTTTGAAGAATCAATACAGCGCGACTCCGACGCGGTGCCGCCGGACTTCGAATTCCATATGGAAATTGCGCGTGCCACCGGCAACCGGCATTTCGCCGACCTGATGACCTATCTCGGCACGATGATCATTCCGCGCACCCGCGTCAATACGGCGCTCAATGCGCCGGAGGGGCGACTGAGCTATCTGCAGCGCGTCCACGCCGAGCATCAGGACATCTACCAGGCGATCCACGACCAGGACGTCGAGGCCGCACGATCGGCGATGCGCCTGCATTTGTCGAACAGCCGGGAACGGCTGCAACACGGTCGCAACCTGCATACGCTGGGACCTACTGCCTGAGGCTCGGGCGGCGGTGGTGCCCGGAGCGCACTGGCCGCAGCGGAGCCCACGGGACCCTTTGCGCGCCCGAGCAGGCCGACGCACCCGCGCAAGGCCCGCCAGTCGCTATTATTTCAGTAGCTTCTCACGCCCGTATTTAT
>JAJAYS010000315.1 GCA_026786065.1 Polaromonas sp. | reverse complement strand
GGAGCGCCTACGAAGACATCGCCGAGTTCTTTACCAACGACGTGAAGACGATTGACGGAAAGCCTATTTACGGCCACATGGACTACGGCAAAAAAGATCCGTCTCTGGGCTGGCGTTTCACCGACGCCTGGCTTTCCATGGCGGGCACGGCTGACATCGGCATTCCGAACGGCAGGCCGGTCGATGAATGGGGCATTCGGGCCTCGGCAGACGGCTGTACGCCCCTGGGCGCATCGGTGTCGCGCGGTGGCGCTACCAATTCGCCTGCAGCGGTCTATGCGCTGACCAAGTACGTGGACTGGATGAAAAAATACTCACCCAAAGAAGCTATCGGCATGACCTTCGGCGAAGCCGGTCCGGTGCCGGCGCAAGGGCAGATCGCACAGCAGATTTTTTGGTACACCGCGTTTACCGCCGACATGACCAAGCCAGGGTTGCCGGTAGTGAATGCCGACGGCACGCCGAAATGGCGCATGGCGCCTGGCCCGAACGGCCCGTACTGGAAGCAGGGCATGCAAAACGGCTATCAGGACGTCGGTTCCTGGACGTTCTTTGAAAGCCACGACGCTAACAAGACCGCCGCCGCCTGGCTTTATGCGCAGTTTGTGACCGCCAAAACGACGTCGCTGAAAAAGACCATTGTGGGCTTGACGCCAATTCGCGAGAGCGACATTCAGAGCAAGGCCATGACCGATCTGGCACCAAAGCTCGGTGGGCTGGTCGAGTTCTACCGCAGTCCGGCCCGGGTCGCCTGGACCCCGACCGGCACCAACGTGCCGGACTATCCGAAGCTGGCCCAGCTCTGGTGGAAAAACGTGGCCCAAGCGGTAACTGGCGAGAAAACGCCGCAGGTTGCAATGGACACGTTGGCGGAGGAGATGGATCAGGTTATGGCGCGGCTTGAGCGGGCCGGTATGGCGCGGTGTGCGCCCAAGCTCAACCCAAAGGGCGATCCGGCGAAATACCTGAGCACCACAGGCGCACCTTGGGCCAAGCTGGCCAATGAGAAGCCAAAAGGCGAAACCATCGCTTACGACAAACTGCTTCAGGCCTGGAAAGATGGCAAGGTGCGTTGATCCGCTCTGTAAAAGTGGGCGCCGGGGGGTCGGGTTTGGCGGAGTCGATGTCGAACGCCGCTGAGTTGCCACCTGCGCCCACTGTGCGAGCCGAGCTGATCGCCCGCCTGGCCAGCGGCGGTCGGTATGACCTGGCCGTTATCGGCGGTGGCGCCACCGGTCTGGGGGTGGCTCTCGATGCGGCCAATCGTGGCTTGTCCGTGGTTTTGGTCGAGTCGCACGACTTTGCCAAAGGAAGCTCGTCGCGCGCCACGAAGCTGGTGCACGGCGGCGTGCGTTATCTGGCGCAGGGCAACATCTCCCTGGTGCGCGAGGCACTGCACGAGCGCAGCACGCTGCTGGCCAATGCGCCTCATCTGGCCCAACCGTTGCCCTTCGTGATGCCGTCGTACAAATTCTGGGAGGCTCCGTTTTACGGCGTGGGGCTGAAGATGTACGACGCGCTTGCCGGAAAGGCCGGGCTTGGACCCACCGAGTTCCTCAATGCCGGTGAGACCAGGGCCCTCTTGCCCACTGTGCGATCACAGGGCTTGAGGGGCGGTGTCAAATATTGGGATGGCCAGTTCGACGACGCGCGCCTGGCGCTTGCCCTGGCGCGAACCGCGGCTCAAAAGGGCGCGTTGTTAGTGAATTACTGCGCGGTGACCGGTTTGCTGCACGACTGCGGCAAGCTGGTCGGATTACGGGTGCAGGATCGGGAAACCGGAAGGCACATGGAGATTCGGACTGGCTGCGTGGTTAATGCTGCGGGCGTTTGGGTGGACCAGTTGCGCTTCCAGGATGGCGAGGGTGCGGGGCACCATGCCAGCCCGATGGTGGCGCCCAGCCAGGGCGTCCATATCGTCGTGGACCGCGACTTTCTGCCGACCGACCATGCCATGCTGATCCCTCGAACCGGGGACGGGCGCGTTCTCTTCGCGGTGCCTTGGTTGGGCAAAACCATCCTTGGCACGACCGACACGCCGCGAAGCGACCTTGCAAGGGAGCCGCTGCCTTTCCGGGAGGAGGTGGACTTCATACTCAACGAATCGGCTCTCTACCTGAGCCGCCAGCCCCGGGCAAACGATGTCCGAAGCATTTGGGTTGGACTGAGACCGTTGGTCAAGCCACCGGATGAAGCGGTGGAGAGCACTCAGTCCCTGTCGCGGGAGCACACGGTGCTGGTCAGCAAAAGCGGTTTGGTCACCGTGACGGGCGGCAAGTGGACGACATACCGCGCAATGGCCGAAGACGTAATGGATCGGTGTTTTTCCGCTGGCCTGTTGCCAGCCCAGCGCGGTGGCTCCACGGCCAAACTACGTCTGGTCGGGGCCTGTCCTTCCCATCACAAAATAAGCGACCCGCCAGGGCTTCACCTTTACGGATCGGAATCCAGCCTGGTTCAGTCGCTCGCTGGCAGTGCCAGGCATCTTGGTGGAGGGTTGACCGAAGCCATGGTCCGCTTCGCTGCGCGCTACGAGTACGCAAGGACCGTCGAGGACGTGCTGGCGCGTCGCTCGCGACTGCTGTTCCTGAACGCCTCCCTGGCTCAGTCCCTGGCGAAAGAAGTTGATGCGATCTTGCGCGCCGAAAATGGCACACCAGAAAATACGGCCGACTTCGTGGCTCTATGCACTCAGTACCATACCCTTCCTGGTTGAACAGCCCGATTTTGAAATGCTGCGAGGCGCACCTTGTCTTTCCTGCTCTTTTTGTTCAACCGCATTTGACATCCGCCATAAACAGCAGCATAATGGAGGGCTCTGCTCGAAAAAGCGGGGAAATTCTGCCCTAACGGAGGCGGTGCAAGCGGTTTGCACTGCGGACGACGGGCCCAAGACTGACCAAGCGATGCCTTTTTTGGGTGCCAGTTGGTGCAAGTTGGGATAAAACTTAAATGATTCAAACGCAATCGAAGCTCGATGTTGCTGACAACACGGGCGCCAAATCCGTGATGTGCATCAAGGTGCTGGGTGGGTCCAAGCGGCGTTACGCCAGCGTGGGCGACGTTATCAAAGTCAGCATCAAAGAGGCCGCGCCGCGTGGCCGCGTCAAAAAAGGCGAGGTTTACAGCGCGGTGGTCGTGCGGACTGCCAAGGGCATTCGTCGAGGCGATGGCTCTCTGGTCAAGTTCGACGGCAATGCCGCTGTGTTGCTAAATGCCAAGCTGGAGCCGATTGGCACCCGCATCTTTGGACCGGTTACCCGCGAACTGCGCACCGAGAAGTTCATGAAGATCGTGTCGCTCGCCCCAGAAGTGCTGTAAGCACAAATCATGAACAAGATTCGTAAAGGCGACCAAGTGGTCGTTATCGCGGGCCGCGACAAAGGCAAGCGCGGAACCATCACGCTCCGCAAGGACGACAGTTATATCCTGATCGACGGCATCAATCTCGTCAAAAAGCACACCAAACCCAACCCGTTGAAGGGCGCGACTGGCGGAATAGTGGAAAAAAGCATGCCGATTCACCAGTCCAATGTCGCGATCTTCAATGCGGCGACGGGTAAGGCTGATCGTGTTGGCATCAAGTTGTTGGCGGACGGCAAAAAAGTGCGCGTCTTCAAGTCCAGCGGCGAAGAAATTAAGGCGGTATAGAAATGGCACGCTTGCAACAGCAATACCGCGAGAAAATCGCGCCTGGCCTGATTGAGAAATTCGGCTACACGACGCCGATGCAGGTTCCTCGCATCACCAAGATCACGCTGAATATGGGCGTGAGTGAAGCTGTAGCCGACAAGAAGGTCATGGACAGTGCGGTGGGTGACATGGCCAAAATCGCGGGTCAGAAGCCGGTCGTCACCAAGGCCAAAAAGGCGATCGCCGGATTCAAGATTCGGGAAGACCTGCCGATCGGTTGCATGGTCACTCTACGCGGCGTCAAGATGTATGAGTTCCTCGACCGTTTCGTCACAGTGGCACTGCCGCGAGTGCGCGACTTCCGCGGGATCTCCGGTCGTGCGTTTGATGGGCGCGGCAACTACAACATCGGCGTGAAAGAGCAGATTATTTTTCCTGAGATTGAGTACGACAAGGTTGACGCCTTGCGTGGTCTCAATGTCAGCATCACAACGACGGCCAAGAACGATGATGAGTGCAAGGCACTTCTCACTGCCTTCCGTTTTCCGTTCAAGAATTGAGGCGGGTACATGGCAAAACAGGCTTTACTGCAACGTGAACTGAAGCGCGAGAAACTTGCCGCGAAGTTCGCCAAGAAATACACCCAGCTGAAGGCCACCGCCTCTGACGTGAAGCGTTCGGAAGACGAGCGCGCACTGGCTCGGCTAGAGCTTCAAAAGTTGCCCCGAAACGCAAATCCGACCCGTCAACGCAATCGCTGCGCGATTACCGGTCGCCCTCGTGGCACATTCCGCCAGTTCGGCCTGGCTCGTGCCAAGATTCGGGAATTGGCTTTTGCTGGTGATATCCCTGGTATCACCAAGGCCAGCTGGTAAGCAATAGGAGAGACGCAAAATGAGTATGAGTGATCCTATTGCCGACATGCTGACCCGCATCCGGAATGCGCAGATGGTTGAGAAGCTGGTTGTGCTGGTGCCTTCATCCAAAGTCAAGGTTGCCATTGCGCAGGTCTTGAAGGATGAGGGTTACATCGACGGCTTCTCGGTCAAGGGTGAGGATGGCAAACCCCAACTCGAAATCGCACTGAAGTATTACGCGGGCAAGCCGGTCATTGAGCGCATCGAGCGCGTCAGCCGTCCTGGGCTGCGCGTGTACAAGGGTCATGGCGCCATTCCGCAAGTCATGAATGGTCTGGGTGTGGCCATAGTTACCACGCCACAGGGTGTGATGACTGACCGCAAGGCGCGCGCTACCGGCATCGGTGGCGAAGTTTTGTGTTACGTGGCCTGACCGCGGCATTAGAAGGAATCTAAAAAATGTCCCGTGTAGGAAAAATGCCCGTCTCGGTGCCGCAGGGTGTGGACGTGGCCATTAAGTTAGATCAAGTCAGCGTCAAGGGCGCGCTAGGCGAGTTGTCGTTGGCGCAAAACAGTCTGGTCTCCATTAAAAACGACTCTGGAAAACTCAGCTTTTTCCCGGCAAATGATTCGCGTGAGGCGAACGCCATGAGTGGGACCATGCGTCAGCTGGTGAACAACATGGTCACCGGCGTCACAAAGGGCTTTGAGAAAAAGCTCACGCTGGTTGGCGTCGGGTTCAAGGCGCAGGCGCAAGGTGCGAAGCTCAATTTGACAATCGGGTATTCGCACCCGGTCATCATGGACATGCCAGTGGGCATCAAAGTGGAAACTCCTACTCCCACCGAGGTTGTCATAAAGGGTTCGGACCGCCAGCGCGTGGGGCAGATTGCCGCCGAGGTTCGCGCAGCCCGTCCTCCCGAGCCTTACAAGGGCAAGGGCATCCGTTACTCGGATGAAAAGATCACCATCAAAGAAACCAAGAAGAAGTAAGGAGCTGCAGCATGTTGACCAAAAAAGAGCAGCGCCTTCGCCGTTCGCGCCAAACTCGTATTCGCATTGCGACCCAGGGCGTGGCGCGTCTGACCGTAAATCGCACCAATCTCCACATCTACGCCAGCGTGATTTCCGGCGACGGGACCAAGATACTCGCAGCTGCCTCGACGGCCGAAGTCGCTGTACGCAAGGAAATTGGTGCGTCGGGGAAAGGCGGAAACGTGGCTGCTGCTAAGGCGATTGGCAAGCGCATTGCCGAAAAAGCCAGGGCGGTTGGTGTTGAAAAAGTGGCGTTTGACCGCGCTGGATTTGCTTATCATGGCCGCGTCAAAGCGCTGGCCGATGCGGCCCGCGAAGCTGGCTTGCAGTTTTAACCAGACTGGAAATTAAGTATGGCCAAGTTTCAGGCAAAACAACAAAACGACGCTCCAGACGATGGTCTGAAGGAAAAGATGATCGCGGTTAACCGCGTGACTAAGGTCGTCAAAGGCGGTCGAATTCTCGGCTTCGCGGCATTGACCGTGGTTGGCGACGGTGACGGTCGTGTCGGAATGGGCAAGGGAAAATCGAAGGAGGTGCCGGCTGCGGTGCAGAAGGCCATGGAAGAGGCCCGACGCAACATGACGAAAGTCTCGTTGAAAAACGGCACGCTGCATCACAACGTTTTCGGTCACCATGGCGCAGCCAGCGTGATGATGGCTCCGGCCCCAAAGGGTACGGGCATCATCGCAGGCGGCCCGATGCGGGCGGTTTTCGAAGTAATGGGCATTACCGATATCGTGGCCAAGAGTCATGGGTCGAGCAATCCCTACAACATGGTGCGTGCCACCATGGACGCGCTGAATAATTCCACGACGGCGTCTGAAATAGCCGCCAAGCGTGGCAAGTCAGTTGAAGAAATCTTCGGCTAAGGCGGGCATTTAAATGACCAACGAAGGCAAATTGAAGGTGCAACTCGTTCGCAGCCCGATCGGTACGAAAGAGTCGCACCGCGCAACAGTCCGTGGCCTCGGATTGCGCGGCATCAACAGCGTGAGCGAACTTGAGAATACGCCTGCAGTGCGCGGCATGATCAACAAAATTAGTTATCTGGTCAAGATTATCTGAGCGGAGACTCGAAATGCAACTGAATACGATCAAGCCCAGCGCGGGCGCCAAGCACGCCAAGCGGCGTGTTGGCCGCGGCATCGGCTCTGGTTTGGGTAAAACCGCAGGCCGTGGCCACAAGGGTCAAAAATCTCGGGCCGGCGGTTATCACAAGGTGGGGTTTGAAGGCGGACAAATGCCTATGCAGAGGCGCTTGCCCAAGCGTGGATTCAAATCCCAGAATTTGAAGTTCAATGCCGAAGTGACTTTGGCTGCACTTGAACGGTTGGGTCTGGCGGAAGTTGACTTGCTCGTGCTTAAAACGGCACGACTAGTTGGTCAGCATGCGAAAAACGTCAAAGTGATTCAATCTGGCAAGCTGTCAAAGCCCGTCAAGTTGAACGGCATCAGCGCGACCGCAGCTGCCAAGCTTGCGATCGAGGCTGTTGGCGGCGCGGTAGCCTGATCTCGGCAAGACTAGCAGTGGCCACCCACGCAAATCAAATTGCCAAAACCGGCAAGTACGGTGACCTGCGCAATCGCCTGGTCTTTTTACTGCTTGCGCTGGTAGTGTATCGGATTGGCGCGCATATTCCAGTTCCCGGCATCGACCCGAACCAGCTCAAAGAGCTATTCAAGGGTCAACAGGGCGGTATATTGAACCTTTTCAATATGTTCTCCGGGGGCGCACTTTCGAGATTCACGGTTTTTGCTTTAGGCATCATGCCTTATATCTCGGCATCGATCATCATGCAGTTGCTGACCTATGTGGTGCCAACGTTTGAGCAGATGAAAAAAGAAGGTGAAAGCGGTCGTCGCAAGATAACCCAGCTCACACGGTACGGAACCTTGGCACTGGCTCTGGTTCAGTCCTTAAGTATTTCGGTGGCGCTTGAGAGTTCGGCAGGACTGGTTCTGTCGCCTGGTTTTGGGTTCAGACTGACTGCGGTCTTCAGTTTGACCGCCGGGACGATGTTCCTGATGTGGCTTGGCGAATAAATTACGGAACGTGGACTCGGGAATGGGATTTCCATTCTGATTTTCGCTGGAATCGCTGCCGGTCTTCCGAGCGCAATGGGTGGACTGCTTGAATTGGTTAGAACCGGAGCAATGAGCATTCTGATTGCGATTTTGATCGTTGCTGTTGTGGTTTTGGTGACCTACTTCGTGGTTTTTGTGGAACGTGGACAACGCAAAATTCTTGTGAACTATGCGAGACGACAGGTTGGCAACAAGGTTTACGGGGGGCAATCATCCCACCTTCCTCTCAAGCTGAATATGGCGGGCGTAATTCCACCGATTTTCGCTTCGTCGATCATTTTGCTTCCCGCCACGATTGTCGGCTGGGTTAGCACGGGTGAAAGCATGCGATGGCTTAGAGACATCGCAAGCACTCTGACGCCCGGCCAACCAATCTACGTGATGCTGTATGCGGGCGCGATTGTATTTTTCTGCTTTTTCTACACTGCCTTGGTTTTTAATAGTCGGGAGACGGCCGACAACCTCAAGAAAAGCGGCGCGTTCATCCCGGGAATTCGTCCTGGCGACCAGACGGCGCGTTACATCGACAAGATTTTGGTCCGGTTGACGCTGGCCGGTGCGGTGTACATCACTTTTGTTTGTCTTCTGCCCGAGTTTTTGATTCTTAAGTACAATGTTCCGTTCTATTTTGGTGGCACATCATTGATGATCATTGTGGTCGTGACGATGGACTTCATGGCGCAGGTGCAAAATTATTTGATGTCGCAGCAATATGAATCTTTGCTAAAGAAAGCCAATTTCAAAACGTCTCCCGGGGCCTAAATCCCGCACTAGAGGCTTGTGCAAACGAAATCGGTTTCGGTAGAAGTTTAGGAGAAAGTTATGAGAGTTTCAGCATCGGTAAAGAAGATTTGCCGCAACTGCAAAATTATTCGCCGCAAGGGCGTGGTGCGTGTCATCTGCACCGACCCGCGGCACAAGCAGCGTCAAGGCTGATTTCCAAGACATTAGAGGATAAAAATGGCCCGTATTGCCGGTATTAACATTCCGCCCCAGCAGCACGCCGAAATCGGTTTGACTGCGATTTTCGGCATCGGGCGCACCCGAGCCCGGAAAATATGCGACGCCTGCAGCATCGCTTATGTCAAAAAGGTCAAAGATCTGACCGACGGTGATCTTGAAAAGATCCGTGACCAAATTGCCCTGTACACGATTGAAGGGGACCTGCGCCGCGAAACAACGATGAATATCAAGCGTTTGATGGATATCGGCTGCTACAGAGGGTTTCGGCATCGCCGTGGCCTTCCAATGCGCGGTCAGCGGACCCGTACCAATGCCCGTACCCGCAAAGGTCCGCGTAAAGCGGCTGCAGCTCTGAAGAAATAATTGAGAGATCGATATGGCAAAAGCACCGAATAATAGCGCCGCCCAGCGGGTCCGCAAGAAAGTACGCAAGAACGTGGCGGATGGCATTGCACATGTCCATGCTTCTTTCAATAATACGATCATTACGATCACTGATCGGCAGGGCAATGCGCTGTCGTGGGCGTCGTCGGGTGGTCAGGGCTTCAAAGGCTCCCGCAAGTCAACCCCTTTCGCGGCACAGGTGGCATCGGAAGTTGCAGGGCGAGCGGCCATGGACCAAGGCATAAAGAATCTAGACGTCGAAATCAAAGGTCCAGGACCGGGCCGCGAATCTTCGGTACGTGCGCTTGGTGCGCTGGGCATCCGCATCAATTCGATTGCCGATGTGACGCCTGTTCCACACAACGGCTGCCGTCCGCAAAAGCGTCGCAGGATTTAACACTGCGTTTGTGACGCGTCGTGGTTGCCTCGTGCCACGCCGCGTTGTCAGCGTTCCCATCAAGCCCACCGCCATCAGGTATTTAAGCCGAAGGCTCCTGCATGAATTGCAGAAGATGATTAAAGGATATTCAAGTGGCACGTTATTTAGGCCCAAAGGCCAAGCTATCCCGTCGTGAGGGTACTGACCTCTTTCTCAAGAGTGCCCGGCGCGCAATTGGGGATAAGGCAAAGTTCGATTCCAAGCCGGGCCAGCACGGACGTACTTCTGGAACCCGCACCTCTGATTTTGGTTTGCAGCTGCGGGAAAAGCAGAAGGTCAAGCGGATGTATGGCGTGCTTGAGAAGCAGTTCCGCCGGTATTTTGAGGAGGCTGATCGTCGCAAGGGAAATACGGGCGCAAATCTGCTTTTCATCCTGGAGTCGCGCCTCGACAACGCGGTTTATCGTATGGGTTTCGGCTCGACGCGTGCCGAGGCGCGTCAACTTGTTTCGCACAAGGCGATTACCGTAAACGGTCACTCTGTGAATATATCGTCGTATATGGTAAAGCCTGGTGACGTGATTGCGGTACGCGAGAAGTCCAAGAAGCAGACGCGTGTCTTAGAAGCGCTTCAGTTGGCTCAACAGGTCGGTATGCCGGCTTGGGTTGATGTCAGCATCGACAAAGGGGAGGGCGTCTTTAAGAAGGTGCCTGACCGCGATGAGTTTGCGGCCGACGTCAATGAATCGCTGATCGTCGAACTTTACTCACGTTGATTTTAAGTTCCTGGTGGATGGGGCACCGTCTCTCCAGGGTGTACTTCGCCGGCCTTATCGGTGTAACGAGCCGAGGGTATTGAGAGGAAGACTGCATGCAGACAAATTTACTAAAACCAAAAACCATCAATGTGGAGCAGTTAGGTCCCAACCGGGCCAAGGTAACCCTTGAGCCATTTGAGCGGGGCTATGGTCACACTTTAGGTAACGCCCTTCGCCGCGTCTTGTTGTCTTCGATGGTGGGTCATGCCGCTACGGAAGTGACTATTGCAGGCGTGTTGCACGAGTACTCCTCCATCGACGGCGTCCAGGAAGACGTAGTCAATATCTTGCTCAACTTGAAAGGTGTGGTTTTCAAGCTGCACAATCGTGACGAGGTGACGTTGAGTTTGCGCAAGGACGGAGAGGGACCTGTAACCGCAGCAGACATTCAGACACCGCACGATGTCGAAATCATCAATCCTGACCACGTGATCGTGAATCTTTCACATGGCGGCAAGATCGACATGCAAATCAAGGTCGAAAATGGCCGGGGCTATGTGCCGGGAAATATCCGACGCTATGGCGACGAGTCGCCAAAGTCAATTGGTCGCATTGTTCTTGACGCTTCGTTTTCACCGATCAAGCGGGTTAGCTATACCGTGGAAAGTGCTCGCGTCGAGCAGCGCACCGATCTTGACAAGCTGGTTCTTGAGATCGAAACGAACGGGGCCGTCAGCGCTGAGGATGCGGTGCGTGCGTCGGCCAAAATTCTGGTTGAGCAGTTGGCTGTTTTTGCCCAAATGGAGGGCAACGAGCTGGACGCGTTTGACGCACCGGTTCAGCGTAGTTCCCAACAGTTCGACCCCATCCTGCTCCGGCCTGTTGACGAGTTGGAATTGACAGTTCGCTCTGCCAACTGCCTGAAAGCAGAGAATATTTATTACATCGGCGACCTGATCCAACGCTCCGAAAACGAGCTGCTGAAGACGCCCAACCTTGGGCGCAAGTCGCTAAACGAAATAAAGGAAGTTCTTGCTTCGCGCGGACTCACCCTGGGAATGCGGCTGGAGAGTTGGCCTCCTGCGGGACTCGACAAGCGGTAACGAAGTTAACCCAAAAAAAGCGTTTCACATTAAGGTGAAACAGTCCTCGTACAGTACCTGATACGGCTACGCGAAATAACGAAAGGAACGCACAATGCGACACGGACATGGCTTACGTAAACTGAACCGTACCAGCGAGCATCGCCTGGCGATGCTGCGCAACATGATGAATTCGCTGCTTCAGCATGAAGTCATCAAGACGACCTTGCCAAAAGCTAAAGAGCTGCGACGCGTGGTCGAACCGATGATCACGCTTGGAAAAGAGCCGACCCTTGCAAACAAACGTCTCGCTTTTGACCGCCTGCGCGACCGCGATATGGTCGTAAAGCTTTTTGCGGAGCTCGGACCGCGCTATCAGGCACGGCCGGGCGGCTACACGCGAATCTTGAAAATGGGCTTTCGCGTTGGCGACAACGCGCCTATGGCTTTGGTTGAGCTGGTTGATCGTCCTGAAGTATCAGAAGAGGCGACCGCCGGCGCAGACAAGGCGCAATAGGATATAATTTGAGAATACCGCGCGGTGGAGCAGCCTGGTAGCTCGTTGGGCTCATAACCCAAAGGTCGTAAGTTCAAATCTTGCCCGCGCAACCAAATATCCAGTCGTCAAGATTGGTAGCAAAACGCCCACTCCTTGTGGGCGTTTTGCTTTTCTGAAAAAGGTATTCCGAAATTCGCGTAGTCAAGAAGCGCTTTGCACTTCAAGCCC
This sequence comes from Polaromonas sp., assembly GCA_026786065.1. Classification (GTDB taxonomy): domain Bacteria; phylum Pseudomonadota; class Gammaproteobacteria; order Burkholderiales; family Burkholderiaceae_C; genus Polaromonas. The sequence goes on along the minus strand of JAJAYS010000315.1, from coordinate 7,840 downwards.
AACTCCGTGTAAAGGTTCCAGACCGCGACATCGGGAGTTCCCGACCGGCAGCATTCAACGGCTCGATGCTTTGACTTCCCGTCAGCTTGCTTTTCGAAATGATGCTTTGGCTCTGTTGGGAATTGCAACTGCCGCGAAACGCCAAACGCTAAACGCCAACTGGCACTCCTTCTGTTTTGCGCTTTCCGCAGTCTCTGAACCGGCTTCCCTTTCCCCACCTTGCCGGCTCACCGCAAGCCCAAGGCGCGATTTGCAGGCAGGTGGGCGCGTGTGCGGCGCAGAGATGTTGGCGATCGCGTCAAGCGCCGATCAACCCAAAGTGTCGGCCCAAATGTTCAACGCCCAGCTCATGGCGTACACCCCTTCCAGGTCGGTCGGTGCTGCAGAGACGCCGCCCGATCCGGCAACGGTTCTGTAGGTTTTTTCGGCCGCGACGTATTGATGGACCGAAGCCACATGCACCACCTGCTTGTCGCTGACAAAGCTGTAGCAGGTGTTGGTTAAAACCGGTTGTTGGTTGACCGAAAGGCCTGAAAGCTGCGCGACCACCGCCGCGGCCACCACTTTGCCTTGGGCATTGGCCATGTGCGCGGACTTCGGCATCAGCGGTGCGACCTGAATCGAATCGCCAATCACGTGAACGTCCTTGGCCGCAGTCGATTCAAAGTTCAGGTAATCGACATTGCACCAGCGACCATTCGAATTCGCCAAGCCGGCTTTCACGGCAATGGCACCAGCGCGCATGGTGGGCAAGACGTTCAAGACATCGGCCTTGACATCGCTTTGTACGTCGAACTTGATCGTGCCAGTGCGGGCATCGACCGCAGTGGCCTTGTGCTGCGGCCGGTATTCGATCATGCCGGCGTAGTTGTCGGCCCAGTACTTTTTGAACAGCGGCCCTTTTGAGGTGACGTCCGGGTTGGCATCGAGGATCAGCACTTTTGACTTGGGCTTGGCCTGCTTGAAGTAGCTGGCGACCTGGCAGGCGCGCTCGTAAGGGCCCGGCGGGCAGCGGTAGGGCGCCTCGGGAATGGTGAGCGCATAAACGCCGCCATCGGGCATCTCTTCGAGTTGTTTGCGCAGCGCGACGGTTTCGGCGCCGGCCTTCCAGGCCTGCAGGATCTGACCGGATGCGTTCGCCGCCTGCGCGCCTTCTATGCTGTCCCACATCAAGTCGATGCCGGGTGACAGCACCAGCTTGTCGTAGGCAATCGTCGGTCCGCTGGCCAGCGTGACCATTTTCTTGGCTGCATCAATGCTGGCCACCATGTCTTTGACGACCTTAACGCCGTGCTTGCTGCTGAGTGGATCGTAGGATGAGGTGATGTCGCCAATCGACTTGGAGCCGCCCAGGACCAGGTTCGAAATCGGGCATGAGACGAAGGCCGGATTAGGCTCGATCAGGACCACATCGACCTTGTAGTCCGAAAACATCCGCACGTACTTCGCCGCGGTGGCTCCGCCGTAGCCGCCGCCGACCACGAGCACGCGGGTCTTGCCGGGAATCCCGCCCGACAGGCTGGCGCAGCCAACAAAGCTGCCGGTCGCGCCGAGCGCCAGCGCGCTTTGCACAAATTGACGTCTTTTCATTTTCTTGCTTTCACTGTTGTGGCTTGATGGCCGCGAAATAGTCGCCGAGAACCGTGATCTGCTCGTCGGTATACCCCTTGCTGAGCTGGTGCATCAAGGTCGCGGGCCGTGAGCCGTCCTTGAATGCTTTCATTTGGGCGACCAGCGTGGCCTTGGGCAACCCCGCCAAGCCCGGCACTGCTGCGCCCGTGACCGCGCGTCCGTCGGTACCGTGGCAGGCGGCGCAGGTTGCTGCGAGTGCGCGCGTATTCAGGTCGGCGCTGGCGTTTGGCTGAGCGCTGGCACTCCAGCTGCCGAGTGCGATGAGGCTGGCCACCGACAAGGTTTTAAGGGAAATCATTCTGGGGTAACTCCAAAAAATGTATATTGGCGAAGGGGAATATATGCGCATCCAAACGAAAAACTCCTAGGGTTTGCGTGGTGGATCGGATTGACCACCCGGGTCGCAACGTCACGCTGTGGCCAAGTTTTTTTATTAGCGTTTTTAACAGCGTTTTCACTGCGGGTGCAGCCGATTTGACCTTCTCTTGCGGCCCCGGGGACGCTTTGCATCACCGCCTGCCGCCAGTGATCGCCCGCACACAGGCGGTTTGCTGTGTAGTGCCCGCCAATCTCCTGGCTATTGGTCGCAGTAAGGAGTCTTTCAGCCTATTCCGATCCGCCGCAGACGCGTCAGGGCTGCGCAGGTCGTCTGCATCGGCGTAGCTTCAAGGCAAACGGCATGTCCATTTTTCAATCAACTGGTTTTTTGATCTGCATCGCCCGGTCGGCAGCCGCGTTCGCGTTTTGCGCCGCTTTGCTGGGCGGCGCCAAAGCAGCGGAGGGGCCAGGCAAGATGCGTGCACAACAGGTTTCCGCGCATGTATGGATGGTTCAGGGCCTGACCGCCTTGGGTACCGTCGAGAACCAGAACTTCATCTCCAACGCGGCCTTCATCGTGACGCCGGCCGGCGTCGTGGTGATCGACGCGCTGGGCTCGCCCGCGCTGGCCACACGATTGATTGCCGAGATTCGCAGAGTCACGAGTCAGCCGGTGACGCAGGTCGTCGTCACCCATTACCACGCCGATCACGTTTATGGCCTGCAGACGTTCAAGGCGGCCGGCGCGCGCATTGTGGCGCACCGTGCGGGCCAGCGCTACCTCGAATCAGAGGTTGCGTTGCAGCGCCTGAAGGACTCGCGGCAGACGCTCGGTCCGTGGATAGACGATGCAACACGCCTGGTGCCCGCCGACGAATGGCTGGACGGGCCGACGACGCTGAATCTCGGCGGCGTGCGCATCGACATCGCGCCGGTCGGTCCTGCGCATACCCCCGAAGATCTGGCGGTATATGTTCCCGCCGACAAGGTGCTGCTGGCTGGCGACCTGGTGTTTCGCCGACGCATTCCCTTCGTCGGACAGGCCGACAGCGCGAACTGGATTGCCGCGCTCGACGCATTGCTTCGCTTCGACGCCGACCTGGTGGTCCCCGGACACGGCCCGGTTTCGACAGACGTCCGCGAAGACCTGCAGACAACACGCGACTACCTGACGCATCTGCGGGCCGTCATGGGTCCGGCAGCCCGCAATCTGGAGCCCTTTGACGAGGCTTACCGGGCGGCGGACTGGAGCCGCTACGAGTCGCTGCCGCTGTTCGGCGCGGCAAACCGCATGAATGCCTACAACACTTATTTGCTGATGGAGCGCGAAGCAAAATGAAACGCCGGTCCGCTGGCCAGCTTCATCCGCCGCTGCGTGGGCCCTTTAATCCGCAGCGCCGCCAAGCGGTACTGGCGCTGGTATCGGGCCTGCTGCTTCCGGGCGCGGCGGCGGTTGCAGCTGCAGGGCTGCCCGCATCAAGGTCGCTCGCCGACGAACTGCGTATGGCGCTGGCGGCGGGCAAACCGCTGGTGGTGATGGCCAGCCTCGACGGTTGTCCGTATTGCCAGTCGGTCCGGCAGAGCCATTTGCTGCCGCTGCGCGCCAGCGACGGGCTGGCGGTGGTGCAGATCAACCTGAGCAGTCGGCAGCCGACCCGCAATTTCGACGGCAGCGCGGTCACCCATGACGAGCGGCTGCGCGCTTGGAGCATCCGGCTGGCGCCGACCTTGCTGTTCATCGGACGCGATGGCGTCGAAGTGGCCGAGCGGCTCCAGGGCTATTCGGCCGATTTCTATTCGGCCTATCTGGCCGAGCGGCTGGCATTGGCGCAAAAACGCATCCGCGGCTGAGCCGGGGCGACCTGGCCGTGCCACGCAGCCCGGCAGGCATAGCTTCAGGGCGGGCAGCGCAGGTAGCTCGTGTAAATCACGCACCGCAGGCTACGCGGGCACCGCAGGCGCTATGTTTTTAGGAGCTGTCTACGCCCGTATTTTGTAGTTAAAACGGCCAAAATGCTTGAGAAATTGCGGTTTTACGGCTCGGCATACAGCTTGGCGTGAATGCGCCGCGTAGTGCGCCACACTACCCACAACACCAGCGGAATCAGCACGCCGGTGGCGATTTCCGGATCGATCGGCGCGCCGGCCGACTTCAGCGCCTTCCCGGCATACAGCAGCAGGCTGATGACGTAGTAGGAGATCGCGGCAATCGACAGGCCTTCGACGGTCGATTGCAGCCGCAATTGCAGCTGCTGGCCGCGCGTCAGTTTCTCTAACAACTGCCGGTTTTGCAGCTCGGTAGCAATATCGACCCGGGTGCGCAGCAAGGCGCTGGTGCGCGACACCCGCTCCGACAGCGAGCCCAGCCGCTGGCTGGACGCGGCCACGGTGGCCATCGCCGGCGAGAGCCGCCGCTGCATGAACTCACCGATGGTCTGGGTGCCTGGAATCTCTTTTTCACGCAGCTCGGCGATGCGCTCGGTCACCAGCGTGTAGTAGGCCCGCGTGGCCGAGAAGCGGTAGATTTTTTCGGCGGTGTGCCGTTCGACCCGCGCCGCCAGCTCCACCAGCATGTCGAGCAGGCCCTGGTCCGAGGCCGACTTGTCTTCGAGCAGGGCGGTAATGCGCGACAGCGCGGTTTCGGCTTCAGACAGCATCGGCGAAAGCTGCTTGGCGACCGGCAGGCCGCGCAGCGCCATCAGCCGGTAGGTTTCCAGCTCCAGCAGGCGCTGCGAAATGCGGCCGACCCGCGTTTCGGTGGTGCCCGGCGGCGCAATCACCAACATGCGCTCAAAGCCGTTGCCTGTAATGCGAAAGTCCGTGACGGCCCACGAATGGCCGCGGCCGAGCTTGGACGCCACCACCGTGCTCCTGCCAAACCACTGCTGCGCCTGCTGCATCAGCTGCGCATCGTCAGACAGGTCGCCCGGCACCATCGCCAGTTCGATAGCCGCGATAGTGCGCCCCGGAATGCAGCGCAGCCACGCGGCGCTCACCACCGGCGCGCCCAGCTCTTGCGGTCTGTCCTGTCCAAGCAGCGCGCCGTCGGCCAGCGGCTGCACGATCGAAAGCCGCGTGAACTCGCTGTGCCGCTCCCACTTCACGGTAAAGCCGGCAAAGCGCAGCCGTAAAAAGTTGTTGTCCAGCGCGTCCTCCGGCAGCGCCTGCTGGCCGGTTAACTGCCGCAGGTGCTGCCACTCCTGCTCGCGCGTGACGCCTTCGTTCAGCACCGCCACATAAACGATCAGCGCCGGCAGCCGGAGGCGGGCTGACGGCCGGGCATGCACCTCGTTGTGCAGGGTGGCGCGTTCGGTGTCGTCCGGTGGCAGCCAGGCGGTCGGGCTTGCAGCCAGCGGGTGACTAATAAGGCTCATCGGGCGGTGTGGCGTGGCGTCTTGCATGCGCCGTATTTTGCGTTCAAATCCTGCGCACCGGCCGCGCGCTGCCCGCCGGACTTCTGCCGTGCGGCTATTCGCGTTCCAGCTCCAGATAGGTGCGGCTGGCGTTGCCCGGCATCAGCTCGGCGGCGTTAAGAAGACGGTTGTAGGGTGCGGCGTCGAATGATCTGACCGCCGCGCTCACGTCCAGACCTTCATCGACCGACTTTTTCATGTTGGCACGCAGCGCCCCCTGGTAGTCGGCCGTGTCGGCGCGGGCCAGCGCAAGCGTGCTGAGCTTGCCATGGCCGGGCACAATGTGCTGGGGCGAAAGCGCCTCGATCACCTCGAACGCAGCCAGCCAGGCCCGGGTGTTGCTCTCGGGGATCACGCTGAGCATGCGCTCCACGTAAACGATGTCGCCGCGTAAAAGCACCTTTTGGGCCGGCAGCCAGACCATCATGTCGCCCGGTGTATGGCCACCACCGCGATGCCGCAATGCCAGCGTCATGCCGCCTAGTTCGAGTGAGGCGTCATCGCCGTCGATCAGCCGGGTCGGCAACATCGGGACGGTGACTTTGGCGCGCTCTTTTAAAACCGCCGTCAGCGCGGCCAGGTGGTCCCCGCCGCGCGCCTGCATGTCGGGCCTGGCCTTTGCATGCGCAATCAGCTCGGCGCCTTGCGTGGCAAAGTAGCCGTTGCCGAGCCAGCGGTGATCCTGCCCGCCGGTGTTGATGACCCAGCGCACCGGCTGCGGCGTGATTTTTTTTACCGCCGCATGAATCTTCTGTGCCGATTGAAAAGTCGCGCCGCTGTCGATCAGCACTGCGCCCGCCGGCGTCACGATCAGGCCGATGTTTGCGTTCAACGCTTGGTTGTCGTAGCTGCGCGCACCGGTCTCGCCGATGTGGGCATAGACCCCCTCGCTGACCCTGCTGAAACTGACTTCGACCGCACTCGCATGCGGGATGAACACCGCGAGCAGCGCCGAAAGCAGCCCTAGGCGTCCTCTGCATAACTCCCTGCGGTCCGTGATCAGCCGGGCTCGGGCGTGCCGCTGCGTTGCTTTTCTTGCCAATAGTCGGGCTAATGGCAAGAAAAGACGCCTTGCAGGCCATCCCGATCCGGCCGCCGCAGACTTGCCAGGGTTATGCAGCGGGTCCCCTGAAGAATGCGCAACCAACGCAAAGGCCATGAAGGCCAGGAAGGGCGTGAGGGGCGCGGGGACTGGACGGGTGCCATGCCGATACTTCAGCGAGCGGTTGCGGGGCTGTCGCGCCGCTTCGGGCTGGCCTTGGCAGCCGGCGGCTTGACCATAGTCCAGCCGCGTTCAGCCCACAGGCTCATGCCGCCCTTCACATAGCTCGCATTCGTGTAGCCTGATGCGCGCAGTTGTTCGACCACACGGGCCGACCGGTTTTGTGTGTTGCAGATGATCAGAAAGGGCTGTTTGTTCGGCGCAGGAAGCTCGGCCAGACGTTTTCCCAACTGGCTCAACGGCAGCAGGCGTGCCCCGGGCGCGACACCCGTTGCGTGTTCATCGGCTTCGCGGATGTCGAAGACCAAGTGCGACGAGGTTTCAAGCGCAGCACGCGCTGCCTCCAGTGAAACAGAAGGCCCCTGGGCCCGGGCTTGTGGCGCAGCAGCCAGCAGCACGAAGGCGCACAGCGCAGACAGAACAAAACGGGCGTAATGCATGGTGGGCTTTTGATTGCGGGGTGGATCGAAATGGCCGTCTGCGGCCGGGCGCTGCCGATGCAGGGCACTGTTCGCGCCAGAGCCCGGCGGTGCCGCGTGCCGCTCGTCTGACGCTTACTTTGCCTGGTCAACGTATCTGGTCAACCGGTCCTTGTTCATGGCCAGCGTGCCGACATAGGCGGCTGCTTCTTTTTTTGCGTCGTCCAGATTGACCGGCTTGCCGACCTGAACCACGCCGACCATCGCCATCGGCTTGTGCGGGTCGCATTGGTACATGTAAATGCCCTCGGCGTCCAGCTTGACGACGATCTCTTCGTCGGGCTTGCCTTTCCACGCCGTGGCGCCCTTGGGGACAAAAAATGATGAACTGTTGTGCGAAGGGTCGGTCTTGATGAATTTGAGCGTGTCGCCTTTGGCCGCCTTCACAAAGCCCGGCTAGAACACCGTGATGCCGTCCTTGCCGCTGTTGAGCATTTTGATCTGGTGCTCGGCGGCGAAAACGGCAGGGGCCAGGAGCAAACTGGAGAAGAGAAGGGCGATTTTCTGCACGTTGATGACTTTCAGATGGGATGGGTGCAAGGCGTTTTCGGATCCGCCATTCAGCAGCGTTTTAAATAGAAGCGCACGCTTATATTAATAGGTGCTGATATTTACGCGCCGAGTGAAAACCCGCGAAGCCGCCCGCGCATGCTTCTGGGCCGTTCTGCGACAACCCGGACAGCTGCCATTCGCTATTTATTTAATAGCTAACAACGACCGAATTACAATGGCAGAAGTCAGATTTTTTCTGTCGCGGCGAGGGCGTGAAGGAGCGC
>JAJAYS010000314.1 GCA_026786065.1 Polaromonas sp. | reverse complement strand
GACCCAGCACTGGCCCGACACCCAGCCACGGCAGTAGCGTCGCCAGCGCATGCTGTTTAGACAGCCGGGTGAACAGCTCGATGCTGACGATGGAGATCGCAAAGCCGAGGCTGTTGGTCAGCGTGAGCACGCTGCCCACCGCTTGAGGCGGCGCGTTGCTGGCGGTCAGTGCCGAGAACTGCGGCGAGTCGCCCGACACGGTGATGCCCCACACCACCAGCCACACACCGAACCAGACAGCCGGCGCACCGAAGAGCCAGGGCGCGAGCAGGCAGCACAGGCCGCTCACCGCCAGCTGCACCGACGCCACCCGCGCGCTGCCAAAAGTCTGCGCAGCCCGGCCGCCGGCCACGCAGCCGATGGCACCGGCGCCGAGCACCACGAAGGCCGCCAACGACAGCGCCGCGCCGTCGAGACGGCTGGCCAGAATCAGCGGCACCAGCACCCACAGCGTGTAAAGCTCCCACATGTGGCCGAAGTAGCCAAGCACCGACGCGCGCACCCGCCGGTCGGTCCACATCGACGCCAGGGCGCGCCATTGCAGCGTGCTTGGCCGGCGCGCTGCGCCCGGTGGCTCGGGCAGCAGCCGGTACAGCAGCACGCCGCCTGCAGCTGCCAGCGCCGCCACGCCGAGCATCACACTCGGCCACGGCAAGGCCACACCCAAGCCGCCGATTGCGCGCAGCGCATGCGCGCTGGCCGAGCCGAGCACCAGCGCACCGATCAGCAAGCCCAGCGCCGCGCCCAGGCCGCGCGGGAACCACTGCGACGCGATCTTCATGCCAACTGGATAAATGCCGGCCAGAAAAAATCCGGTCGCAAAGCGCCAGGCCAGCAAGGCATTGAAGTCGCGCACCATCGCCCAGGCACCGACCGTGCACAGCGCGCCGGCCAGCGAGCAGAGCAGAAACACCCGCCTGGCGGAGAACCGGTCGGCCACCGCGAGCAGCGCAAACACCAGCGTGCCGGCGATGAATCCCAGTTGCAGCGCCGACGTCAGGTTGCCGACGGCGGCCGCCGGCCAGCCAAGTTCGCGCTGCAGATCGGGCATCACCGCGTTGACGGCGAACCACAGCGAGGTGCCGCAAAACTGCGCCATAACCAGCACCGGCAACACCCGGCGCGGCACCGCTTCAGACACCAAGGTTCACCGCCGCCGACCCAGCGCCATTTGCCGTCCGGGACCGATGCGGCGGCGCCGCAACCAGTTCAGCCTCACCGACGATTTCGCCGCGTTCGACGTTGAGGTGCGCACCGGCTGGCAAGCGGGCCAGCGCCTCGCGGTGGACCAGCCCGCGCGTCTGCGCTGTCAGCGGACAAACCAGGATCAGCCAGTCGGCGCGCGGCAGCACGGCTGAAAAATTCGCCATGTCCGCCATCTCGGCCATCTCGGGCTCACCACCCGCCGCAACCGGGCTGAAGCGCATCACCACGACCGGCAGGCCAGGCAGCCGCAGCACCGGCGCGATGCGCTGACCGATTGGCCCCCAGCCGACCAGCACGGCGGTCTGCTCTTTGATGTCATGCGGCGCCCGGGCATCGGCCACCAGGTGCGCGCCTGCTGCGCCCGCATCAGCTGCGGAAAGCGCCGGGCCAGCGCCAGCAGGTCGCCCACGGCGGTCTGCGCCACGACCTCGGCGTTGGCGCCAGACGAGGTCGTGACCTGCACGCAGCGAGTCAGCAGATCCGGATGGATCGGCCGGTCGGCTGTCGATGATGCAGCCGACATCAAGCCGGGCAGCGTGTACCGCGCTGTGGTTCACATAGCCGGCCTGGTTGACCTTCATCAGGCAGGAGGAGGTGATCTCTTCGTACAGCATGCCGTAGGGGTTGATCAAAAAGGCGCCCTGCTCGCCCGGCACGTGGCAGGAGATGTGGTTGGCCATCAACTCCGCCATGCCGTAGATCGCCACCAGCCGATAGCAGGCGGCGCGATCGACCCGGGCCTGCCATTCGGCCGGCGAGCAGCGGTCTTTCATCGATGGGATGTCGAGGTGTCCGTCAATCTGCACGGCGGGGCCCTTTGAAAAAATCTCAATCGTCGCTGAGTTTGAGCCGGGTCGGCAACCGTTTTTCGATCGCCCATTTCAGCAATGCCGCGCTGCGAAAAATACCGTGCGAGAACTTGCCGTAAGGCAGCGTCAAAAACAGCGCCATCACCACGCCCAGATGCACCGCCAGAAGCAGCGCCATCGCCGACGTGTCGCGCCAGACCAGCAATGCCAAGCCAGTCAGGCTGGTCAAAAACAGCAGCGCGATGAAGCCGCGGTCCATCGGCTTTTGGGCGGCATCGCCATGCTGTGGGTGGCGCCGCAGATTCAGCCACAGCAGCCCCGCCGGGCCGATCAGCAGGCCGATGCCGCCAGACGTGCCGAGCAGCACCGGCAGGCTCGAAAAAGCGTAGAGCGCCTGCCAGCCGAACGCATAGTGGTGGAGCGTGGCGACACTGGTTGATGCAAAACACAGCATGAAGCCGTAGAACGTGAAATGGTGAAAGCGCCGCCGCGCCAGCGTGAAAGCGTCATCCTCTTCATTGCAGCCCTGGCCGTGGCCGCCGCCAAGGTAGGTCAGCCGCAGCGCGTTCGACGAGGCTTCGGTGAGCGCAGGGCCGCTAGCCCGCCCCGGCTCGCCCGGCGGCGCTACATCGCGCCAGAAGCGGAGCACGCCCAGCGCCAGCGCCAGCAGCGCAAACCCGAAGATCGGCCCGAACATCGCGACCATCAGGTTGTGCGGAAAGATCGCGTAAAAGTGCCGGCCAGCGGCGGGTGCAGCAGCGTGCCATTGCGCAGGATGGCCAGCACCAGAAACAGCGCCAGCCCGGCAGCCAGCGCCAACGCGAGCGTCAGGCCGTTGCGCTTGTACAGCGCACCGAGTGCCGGCGGCCAGGCGTAGTCGGCATAGGTCTGGCCGCGCACCTGCGCCATCGCCTGCGGAACGTTGACTGCGAACTCGTGCGGTGGCGCGTACTGGCAGGCATGCAGACAGGCGCCGCAGTTGTGGCACAGGTTGGCCAGGTAGTGGATATCGGCCTTGCCGAATTCGAGCCGCCCTTTCATCGCCGGAAACACCGCGCAAAAGCCTTCGCAATAGCGGCAGGCATTGCAGATCTGCATTTGCCGCGCGACCTCGGCCTCGTGCGGCGTGGTCGCCGGCTCGTCCGCCGCGAGGGCGCGCGCCTGGCGCGTCAAGGCCTCAAGCTGTTGCACCAGTCGCTGCTGTTTTAATAGCTGCTTGCGCCCGTATTTCGGACTTCTGAGCGCTGTAATACCTTGCTGCGCGGGCGGCCTCGGTGCCGGCGATCCGGCCGAAGGCGGTGCCTCTGGTAATGCCGACGCCGGCGGAGTAGCCCTTGCCCAGCACGTTGCCGGCCATGATCTCGCCAGCGGCAAACAGGTTGGGGCTGGCTTGGCCTTTGAAATGCACCGCGCACTGCGCGTTGACCTTCATGCCGAGGTAGGTGAAGGTGATGCCGGGCTTGAGGGCATAGCCGTAGTACGGGGCGGTGTCGAGCGGCCTGGCCCAATGGGTTTTGGCCGGGGCGAGGCCTGTGGTGTGGCAGTCGTCGAGCACCGGATGGTTGAAGCTGCCGGGCTGGCAGGCGGCGTTGAACGCGGCTATGCTGTGCGCCAGCGCTTGGGGGTCCAGCCCGAGCTGCGTTGCCAGTTGGCCTATCGAGTCGGCTTTTTCGCCCGGAAACACTGGCGGCGCTGGCATTGCCGGCAGAGCCGTAGTTGAGCTGGCCCGGATTCTTTTTGACGTAGGCGACGAGCTCCTTGAAGTTGCTGGCCGGCACGTCGGGGTGAATCACAAATACATTGGGCACCTTGGCCAGCAGCGTGACCGGGATGAAGTCCCGGCCGACGTCATAGGGCTGGTTTTTCAGCATGGTGGGGTTGACGGCCAGCGTGCCGACGTGGCCGAGGATGAGGGTGTGGCCGTCGGGCGGTGTGTTGGCGACTTCCTGCATCGCCAGCACGCCGGCGCCGCCTGGTTTGTTCTCGACATAGACGCCCTGGCCG
>JAJAYS010000313.1 GCA_026786065.1 Polaromonas sp. | reverse complement strand
GTCAAAGGCCGCTTGCAGACCTTCCAAGGTACGTGTCTTGGGCGATTTGTCAGCTTGCAAGAACGCGGTGTACGCGTCCTTTTGCATTTGCAGCAAATAAGGCACAGCCAGCACGCTTTCGCGGCTGCCGAAGCTTTTGCGAATACGTTTGCGTTCGGTGAAAGTGTATGTTGAAGTTGGGGCCATGAGTTCTCCGCATTGATAGGTTTATGGACCTAGATAACTGCTCTGGTGACTTTATGCCCAAATGCACAATGCACCTGGGCGGGCTTGGTGGTTGGCCACTACCAACCATGGCGGACGGCGACGCATTGCACGTCACCCGAACCAAGGCGTTCTCTGCAGTCGGGATTCAGAAAACACTGGAAAGGAGATTGCCTGCAATCTCCTTTCCAGTGTTTCTTCAAAACACTGGAAAGGCTAAGGCCTGTGCGGATCGAGAACTTCAAAGGCTGGAGGCCCGCTGCCGGACCTCCAGCCTCTCCAAACTTCAAGAATTACTTGAGTTCGACTTTCGCGCCAGCGTCTTCGAGCTTCTTCTTGGCCGCTTCCGCGTCGGCCTTTGGTGCGCCTTCCTTGACGTTCTTCGGTGCGCCGTCAACCAAATCCTTGGCTTCCTTGAGGCCCAGACCGGTCAGTTCGCGCACGGCCTTGATGACCTGCACCTTGTTGGGACCGGCTTCGAGCAAGACCACATTGAAGTCGGTCTTTTCCTCGACTACTGCAGCAGCGCCGCCGCCACCGGCTGCAGGTGCAGCCATTGCCGCAGCGCTCACGCCAAACTTCTCTTCGATGGCCTTCACCAGCTCGTTGAGTTCCATGACCGTCATGCTGTCGAGCGAGGTCAAAAATGCGTCTTTATCAAATGCCATTTTGAAAATTCCTAAAAAAATACCTGAACAGTTGGAGACACCGGCTGAGCAGTGCGCAGCACGAGGTCTTAAGAGGTCTATTGCTTAAGCCGCGACAGCTTCTGGGGCCACATCAGCAGGGACAGCGTCACCGCCAGTCTTTTTCGCCGCCAGCGCGCCCAGCACGACCGCTGCACGCGAGATCGGCGACATCAGCAAGCCACACAGCTGCGCCAGCAAAACCTCACGCGGAGGCACGCTGGCCAGTTGCTTGACGCCGTTGACGTCCAGCGCCTTGCCGCCGAATGCGCCCGCCCGAATGACCAGCTTGTCATTGGTTTTCGCGAAATCAGACACCACCTTGGCGGCAGCGACTGCATCGGTCGAAAAACCGTAGATCAACGGACCGGTCATCTGGTCGGCCAGCACTTCGAACGCGCTTCCGACAACGGCGCGGCGGGCCAGAGTGTTCTTTAAAACACTCAGGTTGACGCCTTTGTCGCGAGCCTGAGTGCGCAGTCGGGTCATGTCGGCGACCGTGATGCCACGGTATTCGGCCATGACCAACGATTGCGCTTTGGCTGCGAGCCCTGTCACTTCATCAATGACGGCTTGTTTCTCACTGCGATTGAGACTCAAGGTCTACTCCTTAAAAATGTACTTGCCGACTGGCACCCTCGCGCTCGGCCGGTTGGTACGCCCATGTTCAGCGACCAGCTGTTCTCAAGTATTTTCAAAACCTCGAAGCAGCGGGTACGCCATCTGCGTTGGCTGTCTTGCGACGATTAAGCGCCACCCTTGCGGGCGACACACCAACGGTCCCGGATGGCCTGTCAGCGTCAAGCGCTGGCAGCCCACCACTCCCGACCGCCCGTGCAGGCAGCCCGAATTCCTGTCCGGCCGATTAGGCCGAAATCGTTTGCGTATCGACTCGAACGCCGACGCCCATCGTGGACGAGACTGCGACCTTCCTCAAGTACACACCCTTGCTCGTGGCCGGCTTCGCCTTAACCAAAGCGTCGATCAGCGCAGCCAGGTTGCCCTGAAGCTTGGCCGAGTCGAACGAACGGCGTCCTATCGTTCCATGCACGATGCCGGCCTTGTCAACGCGAAACTGGACCTGGCCGGCCTTGGCGTTTTTCACCGCCGTAGCCACATCGGGTGTCACCGTGCCGACTTTCGGGTTGGGCATCAGGCCGCGTGGGCCCAGAATCTGACCGAGCGTACCGACGATGCGCATCGCGTCGGGCGACGCAATCACCACGTCGAAGTCCATCTTTCCAGCCTTGATATCGGCTGCCAGGTCGTCCATGCCAACGATGTCTGCGCCTGCAGCGCGGGCCTCTTCGGCCTTCGCACCCTGCGCAAACACCGCGACACGCTTGGTTTTACCGGTGCCGTTGGGCATCACGACCGCGCCGCGCACGACCTGATCGGATTTCTTCGCGTCGATACCGAGCTGCACCGCAACGTCGATCGATTCATCGAACTTGGCGACAGCAAACTCTTTCACAAGACCCAGCGCGTCCGGAAGCGCATATAGCTTGTTGCTGTCGATCTTGTTGCCGACCGTCTTCTGGCGTTTTGTCAACTTGGTCATACAACACCTTCCACCGTCACGCCCATGGATCGGGCCGAGCCGGCGATCGTCCGGACGGCTGCATCGAGGTCGGCCGCCGTCATGTCTTTCATCTTGGTCTTGGCAATCTCTTCGAGCTGCGCTCGGGTAATCTTGCCGACCTTGGCCGTGTGCGGCGTGGCCGAGCCTTTGTCGAGCTTGATCGCCTTCTTGATCAAGGTCACCGCCGGTGGCGTCTTGATGATGAAGGTGAAGCTCTTGTCAGCATAGGCCGTGATGATTACCGGCAAAGGCAGCCCGGGCTCGACACCCTGGGTCTGCGCATTGAATGCCTTGCAGAACTCCATAATGTTCAAGCCGCGCTGACCCAAAGCCGGGCCAATCGGGGGGGACGGATTGGCCTTGCCAGCTGGCACCTGCAGTTTCACGAAGCCGACTATTTTTTTAGCCATGATTTTTCTCCTTGCGGGTCATAACGCCCGAGCGCCGTCAAAATGACAGCCCGAGCTTCCCGGGGGGGCAAACAACTCAAAAAGGTTTAAAAAAACCTTCTGCGCCGAGTTGCAAAGCGCAAAAATTTTCAAACCCGCAGTGAATTCACCGCAGAACCGTGCCGGTCACGCCGACGCAGCCGCGCTGAACTTTCACGTCTTTTCAATCTGGCTGAATTCCAACTCCACAGGGGTTGCACGTCCAAAAATAGTGACCGAAACGCGCACCTTGTTCTTGTCGTAATTGACTTCTTCCACGGTGCCATTGAAGTCGGTAAACGGACCATCCTTGACCCTCACGTATTCGCCGCTTTCGAACTCGACTTTGTGGCGCGGCTTTTGGGTCCCTACCTGCATCTGGTCCACGATCTTCTGTACGTCGCTCTCGGAAATCGGCGCCGGACGATTTTTTGCTCCACCAACGAATCCGGTGACCTTATTGGTGTGCTTGACCAGGTGCCAGGTTTCGTCGTCCATCACCATTTCGACCAGCACATAGCCAGGGAAGAAACGCCGTTCGGTGGTTTTTTTCTGGCCGTTTTTGATCTCGACCACCTCCTCGGTCGGAACCAGAAAACGCCCAAACTTGGCCTGCATGCCAGCGCGGTTGATACGCTCGACGATGTTACGCTCAACCGCCTTCTCCATGCCGGAGTAAGCGTGCACCACATACCAGTTCATGCCAGCGGTCGGCTGAAGAGAGACCGGGGCCGCCTCGCCCGCCGCCGAGGTCGCGTCGCTGCTCGAGTCGCTCATTATTTTTTCCATCCCAAGATCAAGTCGTAAAACACCCACTCGAGCGTTTTGTCCGTCAACCACAAAAACAAGGCCATCACCACGACAAAGGCAAACACATAAGCTGTCATCTGAATAGCCTCTTTGCGGGCCGGCCAGACAACTTTTTTAACTTCGCGCCAGGAATCGCGCCCAAAAGCCACGAACTGCTTGCCGGGCTCGGACAGCGCAGACACCACCACCGCAGCCAGCAATCCGGCGATCAGGATGCCCCATTGGGCAATCTGACCCTGCTTCGATAGCAGGTAAAAACCAGCGAGCGCCGCGAACACCAACAAGACCGCGAAGCCTAGCTTGGCTTTGTCGGCGGTGGTGCTGACGGTTTCAACTTGAGAAGTGGCCATGGCTGCCGGATTTCCTGTATGAGTTGGCGCCCCTAAAGACGCTCAAGCCCGCCACCAGTTTGCACTTGCGGCAGGCTTTTTTTGTTCTTGTCTATCTCGTCTTCACCGGGCCATTCCGGACCGCTGCGGTAGGTCCAGAACGCCTGGTGGCAGGGGCAGTAGGAATCGAACCTACAACCTTCGGTTTTGGAGACCGACGCTCTGCCAATTGAGCTATACCCCTATGAAATACCTCGGGTCAACGCAAGAACAAACCCGGCACACCGCAGCCGGTCTCTTAGCAAAACCCTCAAGCAATGATTTTGGCCACAACCCCGGCGCCGACGGTGCGGCCACCTTCGCGAATGGCAAAGCGCAGGCCTTCTTCCATCGCAATCGGGTTGATC
>JAJAYS010000312.1 GCA_026786065.1 Polaromonas sp. | reverse complement strand
TCGAAGGGAAGTCGGCGCCCTGCGCCAGTCCGCAGCTCGCCACCACGCCGCCGTAGCGTGTCTGCGCACAGGCATTGGCCAGCGTGTGCGAGCCGACCGCGTCCACCACGGCGGCCCAGCGCTCTTTTTGCAGCGGCTTGCTTGGGGCTGCAAGACTCGCTCGGTCGATGACGCTGGCCGCACCGAGCTGGCGCAGGTACGCCTCTTCGCCTGACTTTCCGGTGGCGGCCACCACGCTGAAGCCCAGCTTGCCAAGAAGGGCAATGGCGACGCTGCCGACGCCGCCGGTCGCGCCCGTCACCAGCACCTCGCCGTCACCCGGCGCCGCGCCATGACGCTCCAGTGCCAGCACGCACAGCATTGCCGTGTAACCGGCAGTGCCGATCGCCATCGCTTGTCGGGTCGTGAAGGCATCGGGCAATTTCACCAGCCATTCACCCTGCAGCCGAGCCCGTTCGGACATCAAGCCCCAGCGCGTCTCGCCGAGACCCCAGCCGTTGTGAACGAAGCGGTCTCCCGGCTTCCAGTCCGGATGGGTCGATTCGATGACTGAGCCCGCCCCGTCGATGCCCGCCACCATCGGCCAGCTGCGCACAACCGGAGCCGAGTTCGTCAAAGCGAGTGCGTCTTTGTAGTTCAGGCAGGAGTAGTCCACCGCGACCAGCACGTCGCCGTCGGGCAAGTGCGCGTCGTCGGTGTCGGTCAACGTGGCGGCAAAGCCGGCGTCGGATTTCGTCAGTTGCAGGGATGTGAACAAGAACAGGTCTCCAGAGGTGTATGGCGAGGCAGGAAAGACAGTCATGCGGTTTGCGAGCCGTGTTTTTATCATGCTGCCGCAAGGCGCGGTCTCCCGAGTTGCAGCCCCGAGACCTTAGGTACAACGCACTGCGGCCTGCGACTGGCCGGGCTCGGGCCAGGTGCTGCGTTGCTTTTCCTGCCAATAGCAGAAGGTTAGCTGCGGCATTCCGCCGGCAACGGCGCGCCGGTTGCAGCGTTTTGCGTGCACGCCCATAATTTCGATCATGAGACTTCTTCACACCATGCTTCGCGTCGGCAATCTCCAGCGCGCCATCGACTTTTACACCGGCGTGCTCGGCATGTAGCTGTTGCGCACCTCCGAAAACCCGGAGTACAAATACAGCCTGGCTTTCGTCGGTTACGGCAACAACCCGGATCACGCAGAAATCGAGTTGACCTACAACCACGGCACCGAGCACTACGAGATGGGCACAGCGTATGGCCACATCGCGCTGGGTGTGCCGGACGCCCATGCGGCCTGCGAAAAGATTCGTGCGGCGGGCGGCAACGTGACGCGTGAAACCGGGCCTGTCAAGGGAGGTAGCACGGTCATCGCCTTCGTGACCGACCCCGACGGCTACAAGATCGAGTTGATCCAGCGCGTTGAAGGAGCCTCAGGTACCGGTCTGCGCTAGCCTGGACCCGCGCGCGGCGGGGTTGGTTTCCTCCTCCATCGCAATTTGCGTACACACCGCCCGGCACAGGGTCACAACGCGTTCATCGACGATCCGGTAGTGGATCTGGGCGCCCTCGCGGCGTTTGCCAAGCACTCCGGCCTGGTACAGGGTGTTCAGATGCTGCGACATATTCGGCTGGGTCGTGGATATTTCTTCAAGCAACTGGGTCACATTTTTTTCACCGTGACACAGCGCGCTGATGATCTTCAACCGAATGGGCGCCGCCATCACCCTGAAAACTTCGGCGGCCTGGTCGAACACCGCATCGGCCTCCAGCGAACCTGCCCCATCGCGAGGCGGTAACGCCGAACTCATGACGACCTACGGCTTGATGTACGCGAACTTCTCGCGCGACTGCAACTGGCCGATCCTCACCACACCCGAAGGCGTGAAATCGGCATCGAACGAGAAGGCTTTTTTGTCGATATTGCGGTTTTTAAGCGTGATCTCGCACACCTCAAAACGTACGCCCCGCCCCTTCAGTGCGCTGACCAACGGTGCGTAGTCGATGTTCGGGTTCTTTTTGTCCTTCGCGCCTTCGAGAAGGAAATCAACCCCCTCAGCGTGCGTCACGACAACGATTTTCGTGTCCGGGGCCACATCGAGGTGATTGCGGATGTTGCGCAGCCCTTTGGTGGCCTGCATTTCAGCGTTGTCGATGTGATAAACCACCTGGTCTTGCGCCTGCACGGCGCCGCCAAAAAGCAGTGCGGCGGTCACGGCGGTCACGGCGGTCAATAGTTTGAGGACGAGTTTCATGGAGGGCTTTCGGCGGTTGGACACAGGGACTGCCAGGGAGGGAGGGCGGTGCACGCGCTACTATATTAATACATAGGCAGGCAGCGATTTAAGGGGATTCCACGGCGGCCGACGCAAGAAAAAAAGATCGCCTTCGTCGCCGTTCGGCCACTCTCTGTCTTTCAGCCCTTTCGGAAGGGAGGCCTCTTCAACAGCCTCCTATCAGCCTCGTAATCAGGATCTGCATGAGCCCCTGCGGCCCTGCGACCAGCCGAACTCGCAAGGACTTATGCGGCGGGTCCCAAGCGGCAAGCCTCTTTCGCCAGCGTCGTGATGTCGTCCCAAGCTCCCTTCGCAAGCAGTTCGGCTGGAGTCAGCCAGGAACCGCCGACACACAACACGTTGGGCAGGCTCAGGAACGCGCTGGCATTGGCCGGAGTGACCCCGCCAGTCGGGCAGAAACGGGTCCCGGAAAACGGGCCGTGCCAGGCTTTGAGCATCGCTGGCCCGCCTGCCTGCAGGGCCGGAAAGAACTTCAGCTCGTACAGCCCGTCGTCCTGCGCTGCCATGATCTCGGTCCCTGTCGCAACGCCGGGCAGCAGGGCCAATCCGGCGTCCCGGCAGGCCTGCGCCACCGCATGCGAATAACCGGGGCTCACCGCAAAACGCGCGCCGGCCATCGCGCAGGCCTGAACGTCGGCCGCAGTGCGAACAGTGCCGGCACCGGCCACTGCCTCGGGCACCGCGCGGGCAATGGCCTCGATGCAGGCTAGCGCCTGCGGTGTGCGCAGCGTGATTTCGAGCATGCGGATGCCGCCCGCGACCAGCGCCTGCGCCAGCGCCACGGCCTGCGCAGCATCGGTCAGCACAATGACCGGAATCACCGGCGCATCGCGCATGACCTGCAGCGCGGTCAGATTGCTGTTGAGATCAAGATTCAAGTCCATGACAGCGCCCCCGCTTCAGCCGTCAAGGACTGGCGGCGCATGCCGGCAAACAGCGCGCGGCCCATGCCGATTGCATTGGCCGCGCGCCACCTGTCTGGCATCGCATCACCTTGGCGCGCCTGCCATTCGGCCTCCGGCAACACGACGTGGAGCGTACCGGCGTTGGCGTCGAGCCGGATCAAATCCCCGTCGCGAACACGGGCGAGCGGCCCGCCCGCAGCCGCCTCGGGTGACACATGGATGGCGGCTGGCACCTTGCCCGACGCTCCGCTCATGCGGCCGTCCGTCACCAGCGCCACCTTGAAGCCCTTACCCTGCAACACGGCCAGCGGTGGCGTGAGCTTGTGCAGCTCCGGCATGCCGTTGGCCTGCGGTCCCTGCCATCGGACGACGCAAATAACGTCCCGGTCCAGCTCGCACGCGTTGAAGGCGGCATGCAGGGCTTCCTGAGAATCGAACACCCGGGCCGGCGCCTCGACGACGTGCCGGTCGTCGGGCACCGACGAAACCTTGATCACGCTGCGGCCGAGGTTTCCTTCAAGCAGTTTGAGCCCGCCACTGGCGCTGAATGGTGCTGCTGTGCTGCGGACGATACTCTCGTCCTTCGACGCACCGCTGCTGCGCCATACCAGCGCAGCAGCCCCCTGCCCGTCGCCGCCGGAAAGCGCCGGTTCACGGGTGTACTCGTCAATGCCGCCGGCCCGCACCGTCAGCACGTCGGCATGCATGAAGCCGCCAGCCAGCAATTCACCAAGGATGAAACCGGTGCCGCCCGCCGCCTGGAACTGGTTAACGTCGGCGCTGCCATTTGGATAAACGTGGGCCAGCGTGGGCACCACGTCAGACAGGTCCGAAAAATCGTTCCAGTCGATGACGATGCCGGCCGATTGCGCGACCGCCACCCAGTGAATCAAATGGTTGGTCGAACCCCCGGTGGCCAGCAGCGCGACCATCGCGTTGACGATGGCGCGCTCATCGACCACCCGGCCTATCGGCGGGCACGGCGCCGTCGCTGCGCCAGTCTGCCGGCCCAGCACGGTCCGCACCGCCTCCCGAGTCAACTCGTCGCGCAGGCTGTTGGCTGGCGCGACAAAAGCGGTACCGGGCACATGCAGGCCCATCGCTTCGAGCAGCATCTGGTTGCTGTTGGCCGTGCCGTAGAAGGTGCAGGTGCCGGGGCTGTGATAGGACTTCAACTCGGCTTCGAGCAAGCCAGCGCGGCCGATCAGGCCTTGGGCAGCCAGCTCGCGCACCCGCGCTTTTTCTTTGTTCGGCAGGCCCGACGGCATCGGCCCCGCCGGAACGAAAACCATAGGCAAGTGCCCAAACTGCAGCGCGCCTATCAGCAGGCCCGGAACGATCTTGTCGCACACGCCAAGCAGCAGCGCGGCATCGAACATGTCGTGCGACAGCGCCACCGCCGTGCCCATCGCAATCACGTCCCGGCTGAACAGGCTCAGCTCCATGCCGCTGGTGCCTTGCGTCACGCCGTCGCACATGGCCGGCACGCCGCCTGCGACCTGCGCCGTTGCACCGAGTTGGCGCGCCTGCTGCTTTATCAAGTCGGGGTAGCTGGCGTAGGGTGTGTGCGCCGACAGCATGTCGTTATAGGCGGTGACGATCGCAATATTGGGTTTGCGCTCGCTGATGATCTTGAAACGGTCGTCAAGCGGCAAACCGGCCACTGCATGGGCCACGTTGGCGCAACCCATGCGGTCGGTGCTGTGCGCGCGTCCGGCGTCCTGGGCAACTTGTGCCAGATAAGCGCTGCGCGTCGGGCCGCTGCGGGCGGCGATACGGGCCGTGATTTTGGCGACTTGGGGATGGAGAGCCATGCGGTTTCGTCCTGATTTGATCGTGAAGGGCTGGAGCCTGAAACGGTTAGGGCAGGCGGCCCGTTTTTTCGGGTTCTTGCGGCTATGCCGCGCACAGCCATAAACCGGGCAACGCAGGTGCCTCTGCAGATATTAACGGCTTGCAAGTTCCTGAAACCCCAGCGTGGTTACGCCGCAAGGGCGCCGCTGCCTTCGCAAGGTATGTCGCGCCCCAACATCAAGCGGACCCAGAATGGCTTCCCACCGTGGCCGGTCGGCGCGTTGCAGGCTAAAGTTGAAAAATGCCGACACCGCTGAAGTTTCAAGCCCACGCACCGATGCCTGGCCGCGACCCGGCGCACATGCTCGACGCGGTACTCAATGAATGGGGCGGCGACGGCGATTTGTGGATTTTTGGCTACGCCTCGCTGATCTGGCGGCCCGAGTTCGAGTTCAACGAGCAGCGCTTTGCCCACGTTCGCGGCTATCACCGCGCACTGAAAATGTGGAGCCGTTTGAATCGGGGCACGCCGGAGTGTCCGGGTCTTGTATTCGGGCTGCTGCGCGGCGGCAGTTGCCGGGGGATGGTTTACCGCATCGCGCAAAGTCGCGTCGAAGCCGCTTTGCCAGCGTTGTGGCAACGCGAAATGCCCAACGGCGTGTACGACCCGAAATGG
Source organism: Polaromonas sp. (assembly GCA_026786065.1). Taxonomy (GTDB): domain Bacteria; phylum Pseudomonadota; class Gammaproteobacteria; order Burkholderiales; family Burkholderiaceae_C; genus Polaromonas. Next base: position 614 of record JAJAYS010000312.1, on the reverse strand, counting down.
CTGCGCTGCGAAACCCTGCCGGTGCCGGGCGCCGCCCCCATGCCGGTGAACCTGAAGCCCGAACAGGTTCGTGCGCTCGCCTTCACGCTGTCCCGGCACAGTCCCAGTCACACCGGCTTGCTCAGCGACGAAACCTACCGCAGCATATTTTCAGACGCTTGCGGCCGCTATGGCACCACCCGCGAGTATGCGCAGATCACCTACGACAAGCTGCGCGAAATTGGCATCGAGGACCGCGCGCTCGGCAAGCTGCTCCAGGCTGTGAACCGGGTTTGAGGTCCTTGACCCGAACGCGAGGGTTTGCCGTTTGTACAGCGGCACGCTCGAAGCCTTGATCGTCCACGCCGACCTGGACGACCACACAACCCGACCAGCCGGCGATTTCGGCGCCCGTCTGGCCTGTGCCGTGATTGCGTGTAGCTGACAACCCTTTGCACAACCCTTGCAAGTCTATGGAAGCCGGATCGGGATGGGCTGCAAGACGTCTTTCTGCAGCCAATAGCCCCGCTATTGACAAAAAACAGCGCAGCAGACTGCCCGAGTCCGGCCGATCGCAGGCGGCAGGGGGTTATGCAGAAGGTCCCTAAACCACGGCGAGTGGCAGCCCGAGCGCT
>JAJAYS010000311.1 GCA_026786065.1 Polaromonas sp. | reverse complement strand
GCGGCTCAACTCTTTCTTGAGGTTCTCGATGTCCTCGCCTTTTTTGCCGATGACCACGCCCGGACGTGCCGAGAAAATGGTGATACGGGCGTTTTTGGCAGGGCGCTCAATCAGAACGCGCGAAACAGCAGCGCTTTTCAGCTTGGTTTTGAGGTACTCGCGCACCTTGATGTCTTCGGCCAGCATGCCGGCGAAGTCGCGGTTGCTGGCGTACCAGCGGCTGGACCAGTTGCGGCTGACAGCAAGGCGAAACCCGGTCGGGTTGATTTTTTGTCCCATGTCCTGCGTGCCTTCTTAATTGCCAACCACGACGTACACGTGGCACGTCGGCTTGCTGATGCTGTTGCCCCGGCCTTTGGCACGGGCGGAGAATCGCTTGAGCGTTGCGCCCTGCTCGACGTAGATGGTTTTAACCTTCAGATCGTCGATGTCGGCACCGTCGTTGTGCTCCGCATTGGCAATCGCGGATTCGACCACCTTCTTGATGATCCCAGCCGCTTTTTTCTGCGTGAAGGTCAGGATGTTCAGAGCCTGATCGACCTTTTTCCCGCGGATCAGGTCAGCAACCAGGCGGCCTTTGTCGACCGACAGACGGACGCCCCGGAGGGTTGCACGTGTTTCCATGGTCTTTCCTTATTTCTTCACGACTTTTTTGTCAGCTGGGTGGCCCTTGAAGGTCCGCGTCAGCGCAAACTCACCCAGCTTGTGGCCGACCATCTGATCGGTGATGTAGATGGGCACGTGCTGCTTTCCGTTATGAACGGCGATGGTCAGACCGATGAATTCGGGCAGGATCATCGAGCGACGCGACCAGGTCTTGATCGGCTTTTTGTCTTTGTTGGTAACCGCCTTGTCGGCCTTGATTACCAAATGGTGGTCAACAAACGGACCTTTTTTGAGTGAACGGGTCATTGCCTGGCCTTACTTCTTGCGACGCGAAACAATCATCACTTGCGTGCGCTTGTTGTTGCGGGTGCGGTAGCCTTTGGTCAGGTTACCCCATGGATCGACTGGGTGGCGACCTTCGCCGGTCTTGCCTTCACCACCGCCGTGCGGGTGGTCAACAGGGTTCATCACAACACCGCGAACGGTCGGACGAATACCCATCCAGCGCTTGACACCGGCTTTTCCAAGACGGCGCAGGCTGTGCTCTTCATTGGCGACTTCGCCAATGGTCGCACGGCACTCGATGTGGATCTTGCGAACCTCGCCAGAGCGCATGCGGACCTGGGCATAGGTGCCTTCACGCGCCAGAAGCGTCGCCGATGTACCGGCCGAACGGGCGATTTGCGCGCCGCGGCCGATCTGCATTTCGATGCAATGGATGGTCGAACCCACTGGAATATTACGAATCGGCAATGTGTTGCCTACGCGAATTGGCGCCTCGGAGCCGCTGATCAGCGTGGCACCAACCTCAAGCCCGCGCGGCGCAATGATGTAGGCGCGTTCGCCGTCGGCGTAGCAAATCAAGGCAATGTGCGCGGAGCGGTTCGGGTCGTACTCGATGCGCTCGACTTTGGCCGGAATCGCGTCTTTGCTGCGCTTGAAATCGACCACGCGGTAGTGGTGCTTGTGACCGCCGCCCTTGTGGCGAACCGTGATGTGCCCGTTGTTGTTGCGACCCGACCGCTGGAATTGCGGCTCCAGCAGCGGCGCATACGGCTCGCCCTTGAACAGGTGGTCACGCGTGACCTTCACCGCGCCACGTCGGCCCGGTGAAGTCGGTTTCATCTTGATGACAGCCATGATTAAGCAGCCTCCCCGCCGAGATTGATCTCTTGCCCGGGCTTCAGGGTCACATAGGCCTTGCGAATGTGATCGCGACGTCCGATGGATTTTCCGAAGCGCTTGGTCTTGCCTTTTTGATTCAAGACCGCAACGGCCTGAACGTCTACCTTGAACATCAACTCGACTGCAGCCTTGATTTCAGGCTTGGTGGCGTCCTGCAGAACCTTGAAGGTCACCGCATTGGATTTTTCGGCAATCATGGTGGCCTTCTCCGACACCAGGGGCGCAACCAGGACTTGCATCAGCCGGCCCTCGTTGAATTTGGATTTACTGTTCACGGCGCTCATGCGAACATCTCCTTGAGTTGGTCCATGGCCGCCTTGGTGACCAGAACCTTTTTGTAATGGACCAGCGAAAGCGGGTCGGCATACCGCGGCTCGACAACCAGGATACCGGTCAGGTTGCGCGAGGCCAGATAAAGGTTCTCGTCAACTTCGTGCGCAATGACAAGCACCGAGTTGAGATTCATGGCCTTGAACTTGTCGGCCAGAACCTTGGTTTTGGGGGAATCAACGGTCAGCGAATCCACCACGGCAAGGCGACCTTCGCGGGCCAACTGCGAAAAGATCGACGCCATGCCGGCGCGATACATCTTTTTGTTGATCTTATGGGTGAAGTTCTCGTCCGGCATGTTCGGGAAGATACGTCCACCACCGCGCCACAGCGGCGAAGAAGTCATACCCGCGCGGGCCCGACCGGTGCCTTTTTGCTTGAACGGCTTTTTGGTCGAGTGGCGAACCTGCTCTCGGTCTTTTTGAGCGCGGGTGCCCTGGCGGGCGTTGGCCTGGAAAGCAACAACCACCTGGTGAATCAGGCTCTCGTTGTATTCGCGACCAAATACCGTATCCGGCACGTCCACTTTAGACGAAGCCAGACCCTGGTCATTCAGGAGTTCAACTTGCATCAGTTTGCTCCTTTTGGTGCCGCAACAGGCTTGGCCTTGACGGCAGCGCGGACGGTCACAAAGCCACCCTTCGAGCCGGGTACGGCGCCGCGAATCATCAGCAATTGACGGGCTTCGTCGATGCGAACGATGTCGAGGTTCTGGGTTGTCACGGTGACGTCGCCCATGTGGCCAGTCATGCGCTTACCAGGAAACACCCTACCCGGATCCTGCGCCATACCGATAGAGCCCGGTACGTTGTGGGAGCGGCTGTTTCCGTGGGAAGCGCGCTGGGAACTCATGTTGTGGCGCTTGATAGTGCCGGCAAAGCCTTTACCGATCGATGTGCCCTGCACATCAACCAGCTGACCCACGGCAAACACGTCCGCAGCGGGCACTACCGTGCCAGCAGCGTATTTGCCGGCAACATCTGCACTGACGCGGAATTCTTTGAGGATTTCACCAGCCTCTATACCCGCCTTGGCAAGGTGGCCAGCAATCGGCTTGGTCACGCGCGACGGCTTGCGTGCACCGAACGCCACTTGCAGGGCGTCATAGCCGTCGTTGGCTTCGGTTTTTACCTGGGTCACTCGGTTATTTGATACATCCACCACCGTGACAGGAACAGTGTCCCCATCATCGGTAAACAGACGCATCATGCCCACCTTGCGGCCCAGCAGCCCTAAAGAGGTGCTAAGACTCATGTGTTTTCTCCAAATCTTTCACCGCGCCGACTGCAATTGGCCAGCGCGTTTAAGTATGAAAGGCGGTTAATAAAAACTGTACCGAAAAAGCATCGATGGCAATTAAGGTCAGCCTAAGATTCTAGCCCGGACTACGGAAAAGCGCAAACCGGATTTAACTCTTCGGCTTTCCAAAGCCGATGTTGGCATCAAGCCGTCATCGGTGGATGGCCCTTATTGCAGCTTGATCTCGACATCCACGCCTGCAGGCAGGTCAAGCTTCATCAGGGCGTCAACGGTTTTGTCCGTGGGGTCAACAATGTCCATCAAACGCTGATGCGTGCGGATTTCAAGCTGATCGCGGCTGGTTTTGTTGACGTGCGGCGAGCGCAAGATATCGAAGCGCTTCATGCGCGTCGGCAAGGGCACAGGGCCCTTGACGATGGCGCCGGTGCGTTTCGCGGTGTCAACAATTTCAGCAGCCGACTGATCGATCAGTTTGTAGTCGAACGCCTTCAAGCGGATACGGATTTTTTGTTTGGTCGTGGCCATGGTGAATCCTCAAGCAATGATTTTGGCCACAACCCCGGCGCCGACGGTGCGGCCACCTTCGCGAATGGCAAAGCGCAGGCCTTCTTCCATCGCAATCGGGTTGATCAGTTTGACGGTGATGCTGACGTTGTCGCCAGGCATGACCATTTCCTTGCCTTCTGGCAACTCGATCGCGCCGGTCACGTCCGTCGTACGGAAGTAGAACTGCGGGCGGTAGTTGTTGAAAAACGGCGTGTGGCGCCCGCCTTCGTCTTTGGAGAGCACGTAGATCTCGCCGGTGAAGTGGGTGTGCGGCTTGATGGAGCCGGGCTTGCACAGGACTTGGCCGCGCTGGACGTCTTCCCGCTTGGTGCCGCGCAGGAGGATACCGACGTTGTCGCCGGCTTGACCCTGGTCGAGCAGCTTCCTGAACATCTCGACGCCGGTGCAGGTGGTCTTTTGGGTGTCGGCAATGCCGACGATCTCGATCTCTTCGCCGACCTTGACGACGCCGCGCTCGATACGGCCGGTGACGACGGTGCCGCGACCGGAGATGGAGAAGACGTCTTCAACGGGCATCAGGAAGGCGCCGTCAATCGCACGCTTGGGCATGGGGATGTAGTTGTCCAGGGCGTCGGCGAGCTTCATGATGGCTTCTTCGCCGAGCGGGCCTTTGTCGCCTTCCATGGCGAGCTTGGCTGAGCCGTGGATGATGGGGGTGTCGTCGCCGGGGAAGTCGTATTTGTCGAGCAGTTCGCGTACTTCCATTTCGACCAGCTCGAGCAGTTCGGCGTCATCGACCATGTCGCATTTGTTCAGGAACACGATGATGTAGGGCACGCCGACCTGGCGGGCGAGCAGGATGTGCTCACGGGTCTGGGGCATGGGGCCGTCGGCGGCGGAGCAAACCAAAATGGCGCCGTCCATCTGGGCGGCGCCGGTGATCATGTTTTTGACGTAGTCGGCGTGGCCTGGGCAATCGACGTGGGCGTAGTGGCGGTTGGCGGTTTCGTACTCGACGTGGGCGGTGTTGATGGTGATGCCGCGGGCTTTTTCTTCCGGGGCTGCGTCGATCTGGTCGTAGCCTTTGGCTTC
>JAJAYS010000310.1 GCA_026786065.1 Polaromonas sp. | reverse complement strand
GAGATTGCGCATTTTTTGCGCGATGTCTTTCAAGTCGGTCTTTTGCATTTCCATCGGAAGCTCCTATTAACTGCGACAGGATGGTCGCGTCAGGCCTACGTTAAGAAGCCTTTGCAGCCCATTGCCTCGGACGGCACGAAGGCGGAATGTAGGAGGGGGCAGGCCGATCGGTCGTGCGCCGGTGGCCGGGGTGGAGCATCCAGCGCATCGGTTAGCGATGGGGCCGCCAGCGGGATTACCCACAGGCGCGTCGCGCCGCACCGCAGCACGCGCTGGCTCCAATACCCGCCTTTGACCGACACACACCGTGGGCCGTCTGCTGCCCAATCCTACGTTGACACCTCGTTGCAACTCGTGATGGGGTTGACTTGAAAGCTGCCATGCCTCAGTTTGCAATGATCACCGGCAAAGTTACCTACGCCCCGGGCGACGTGCGCTTTTCGGGATTCCCCCGGGTCGGGTCGAAGTCGATCTGGCCGACGACAGCGCGACGCTGAGCCGGGACGCAGCCGATGGCGTTGCCGGCCCGACCGCGATTCCGCGCGCGCAGTTCGATGACTATGTGAAGGACGGCAAGATCAGCTGGCTGCCGTCGTAAGCATCGCCGTGCGCTGGAATTTTCGGCACCCGGTTGCGCAGCGTAAAGTCGGCCGTTCGTATTGACTTCGACCACTAGATACCATGCCGCTCATCACCCGCATCCGTTCGCATTCCTTCAACGTCTCCGACAAGACAAACTGGTTTTTTATCTGTGTGGAAACGGACGACGGCGCCCGGGGCTGGGGCGAGGCATCGCTGAACGGCTGGGAGCCGCTGCTCGAAGCGGCGACCGGCCTGCGCGCGGCCGAACTGACCGGTCTGGACCTTGACGATGCGGCCGAACGGGTACGCCCCGCGCCGCAATCGCCCGGAGGCCTGATAACCAACGCCGTCGCCAGTGCGCTGCAGCAGGCGATGGCCGACCTTCAGGCGCAAGGGCAAGGCCTGCCGCTGCACGCGTTGCTCGGCAAGCCGCAGCGCTCGCATGTGCCGGTTTACGCGAACATCAATCGCGCGACGACGGACCGCCGACCGGCGAGCTTCGCTGCGACCGCTGCGCGCGCGCGGGAAAGCGGGTTTCGTGCTTTCAAGTCTGCGCCGTTCGACGAGGTGACGCCCGCCAATTGCGCAACGGCGCAGGGGCAGGCCTTGATCCGCCATGGCGTCGAATGCGTGCTGGCAATCCGCGACGAAGTCGGGCCCGATGCGCTGGTGATGGTCGATTGCCACTGGCGCTTCGACGAAGCACGCGCGATCGAGGTGCTCAAGGCGCTGGCGCCGGCCGAACTGCACTGGTTTGAATGCCCGCTCGCGGAGACGCACGCGAACTGGCCCGCGCTGAGGCGGATTCGCGCCGCAGCGAAGACGCAGGGCGTGCTGCTGGCAGCGGCCGAGACGCAGGTCGGGCTGGCCTCTTTCGAGATGCTGTTTGCGGAAGGGCTTTACGACGTGGTCATGCCCGATGTGAAGTACTGCGGCGGCCCGCGCGAGATGCTGCGGATCGCCGAACGCGCCAGCGCATGCGGCGTGGTGTTTTCTCCGCACAACCCGACGGGGCCGGTCTGTACGCTGGCCAGCCTGCACGTCGCGGCCGTCGCGCCGCATTGCCGGATGCTGGAACTGCAGTTCGGGGAAAGCCCGCTTTACAACGCACTGGTTTCGCATCGACATCCGAAGCTGGAGGACGGCGGCTTCGCGGTGCCCCGCACGCCCGGCTTGGGTGCGGCGCTGGACGAGGCTTTGCTGGGCGCGCATCCCTACCGCGCGGTGCAGTTCGGCATCGAAACGCTGATGGCGGGCTAGCCCTTCGACAGGCTCAGCGCGAACGGCAGCAGCCTAAACGCCGCGATCGGGGAAGTTTCGGGTAACAGCCGGGTGCGGGCACCGGTCAATCGGCGCGGATATTTTTCTCGGTCGCCAGTTTCTTCCAGCGCGCCACTTCGGTGTTGATTCTCGACGCGAACGCCTCCGGCGTACCGCTGGCCGGATCGCAACCGAGCGTGGCCAGCCGCTCGCGCACGTCGGGCTGGGCCAGCGCCTCGTTGACCTCCCTGTTGACGCGCTCGACGATGGCTTTCGGCGTGGCCGCCGGCGCAAGCACGCCGAACCAGGCGACCGTTTCAAAGCCCGGCAGAGTTTCCGCCAGAGTCGGCACATCGGCGAGGCCGGCATACCGCTGCTGCGTCGTGACCGCCAGCGCCTGAACCTTGCCCGACTTGATATGCCCGCTCCAGGGCGGCAGGTTGCCGATCATCACGCTGACCTCGTCGGACAGCACGGCCGTCACCGCCGGCGCAGCGCCCTTGTAGGGGATGTGGCTCATTTCGACACCGGTCAGACTCTTGAACAGTTCGCCCGACAGATGCGAGGAGCTGCCGATGCCGCCCGATGCGTAATTGATCTTGCCCGGGTTGGCCTTGGCATAGGCGATGAACTCGGCGACCGTTTTCACCTTGACGCCGGGGCCGGCCACCATCACATTGGGCGCCGTGCAAATCAGCGCCACCGGCACGAAGTCCTTGACCACGTCGTAGCTCAGCCTGGTGTAGATCGCCGCATTGATGCCGTGCGAACCGGCGTTGCCGACGATCATCGTGTAGCCGTCGGCAACGGACTTTGCGACGCTTTCGGAGCCCAGCACGCCGCCGGCGCCGGGCTTGTTGTCGATCACGACGGGTTGCCCCAGTGAGCGGCTCAGCCGGTCGGCGATCAACCGGCCGACCGAATCCGAACCGTCCCCTGGCGCACTGGGAACCACCCATTTGATCGGCTTGGCAGGATAGCTCTGCGCCATGCTGGCGGTGGCGGCCAGCCGCAGCCCACAGGCCAACGCCCATATTGGGAAAGAGAAATATTTAATTTAAGGGAAGATTACTGTGGTTGACCTTGGGCAACATAGTAGT
>JAJAYS010000309.1 GCA_026786065.1 Polaromonas sp. | reverse complement strand
TCGTTGTTCTGCTTGACCACGGTGTCCTTGCGGCCCAGCATCTTCGCCAAGTCAAGTCCCAGACCCTTCACTTCGATGCCGTGATCCGCAAAATGGTGGCCGGCCTGCTCGTAGTGTTCGGACGATTGAAGCAATGCTTTCGACGGGATGCAGCCCACGTTGGTACAGGTCCCGCCGAGTGCCGGGCCGCCCTTGGCGTTCTTCCATTCGTCGATGCAGGCCACGTTAAAACCCAGCTGGGCTGCGCGAATGGCCGCGATATAGCCGCCCGGGCCGCCGCCTATGACTATTACGTCGAACTGTTTAGCCATGATCGCGCTTTCAGATGTCAAACAACAAACGCGCCGGATCTTCCAGCGCTTCTTTCATCGCCACCAGACCGAGCACTGCTTCACGGCCGTCGATGATGCGGTGGTCGTAGCTCATGGCGAGGTAGTTCATGGGACGAACGACGATCTGGCCGTTCTCGACCACCGCCCTATCTTTGGTCGCATGCACCCCCAGAATGGCCGACTGCGGCGGATTGATGATGGGCGTGGACAGCATCGAGCCGAAAACCCCGCCGTTGGAAATCGAAAACGTGCCGCCGGTCATCTCTTCGATGCCCAGCTTGCCGTCGCGCGCCTTGGCGCCGTATTCGGCAATCTTTTTCTCGATGTCCGCAAAGCTCATCTGGTCGGCGTTGCGCAGAATCGGCACCACCAGGCCGCGCGGTGAGCCGACCGCAATGCCGATATCGAAGTAGCCGTGGTAAACGACATCATTGCCGTCCACCGATGCATTGATCACCGGATATTTTTTGAGCGCATGCACCGCCGCCTTCACGAAAAAGCTCATGAAGCCGATCTTCACGCCGTGTTCTTTTTCAAACTTTTCCTGGAACCGCTTGCGCATTTCGATGACCGGCGCCATGTTCACCTCGTTGAAGGTGGTGAGGATGGCGTTTGTGGACTGCGACTGCAGCAGACGCTCGGCAATGCGTGCGCGCAGGCGGCTCATCGGCACCCGCTGCTCGGGCCGATTGCCCAGATCGGCAGGCCTCGCAGACGCCGCTACCTGTGGCAATAAAGTGGCTTTTGGCCCGTCTGAATGGGCGTTAGCAGCTCCTGATTTAGGAGCGACTGACGACGCGGGCGGCGTTACGGCGGCAGCACCCAGTACGTCGCCCTTGGTGACCCGGCCGTCTTTGCCGGTGCCCGGCACCGAGCCTGTGGCCATGTTGCCGTCGGCCATCAGCTTGGCGGCAGCCGGCATGGGCACACCAGCCATCGAGCCCGCGGCGGCAACACCGGGTGCCGAAGCGTTGGCGACATCGGGTGCGGCAGCGGGCCTTGGCGCGGGGACGGGCGCGGCAGCAGCGGCGCCTGCCTTGCCGTCGGTGTCGATTTTTGCAATCAACTGCTCTGCGGTCACGGTGGCGCCGTCGGCTACCGTCAGTTCGGTGATCACGCCTGCCAAAGGTGCAGGCACCTCCAGCACCACCTTGTCGGTCTCGATCTCGATCAGTATTTCATCGGCAGCAACAGAGTCGCCAACCTTCTTCTTCCACTGCAGCATGGTGGCTTCGGCCACGGATTCAGACAACTGGGGAACTTTGACTTCAACGATGGACATGCGGGACTCTTTCGGAAATTATTTTTGCAGTGGTGCTGTGTGTGAGACAGTGCGGTAAGCAGCAGGCTCACTTAGTCAACACAAAGCCCTTAAGTTTGGCGAATGCACCATCCACCAGCGCTTTTTGCTGCTCCTGGTGCAGATGCGAATAACCGACTGCTGGCGATGCGGAGGCGGCGCGACCCGAATAGCCAAGTCTTTGCCCATCGGCCATGTTTTCGTGGATGTAATGCTGCACAAAAAACCAGGCGCCCTGGTTTTGCGGCTCGTCCTGGCACCAGACAATGTCGCTTAGGTTCGGGTACTTTTTCAGCTCGGCAGCAAATGCCTTGTGCGGGAACGGGTAGAGCTGCTCGACGCGCAGGATCGCCACGTCGTCAATGCCTTTTTCTTCCCGCTTCTTAACCAGGTCGTAATAGACCTTGCCCGAACAGGCGATCACGCGTTTGACACGGCCCGCATTTTTGACGACCACCTCGCGGTTCTCGGCAATCACCGTCTGAAAGCCGCCTCGGGTGAACTCGGAAAGCGGCGAGCTGGCGTCCTTGTTGCGCAGCAGCGACTTCGGCGTCATCACGACCAGTGGCTTGCGCAGGTTACGCACCATCTGCCGGCGCAGCACATGAAATATCTGGCTCGCCGTCGTCGGCTGGACTACCTGCATGTTGGTGTCGGCCGACAGCTGCATGAAGCGCTCCAGCCGGGCTGAAGAATGTTCCGGCCCCTGCCCTTCGTAGCCGTGCGGCAGCAGCAGCGTGATGCCGTTGACCCGGCCCCACTTGACTTCGCCCGACGCAATGAACTGATCGATCACGACCTGCGCGCCGTTGGCAAAGTCGCCGAACTGCGCCTCCCAGATCACCAGCGTGTTGGGGTCATTCGACGCATAGCCGTATTCAAACGCCAGCACCGCCTCTTCCGACAGAATCGAGTCGATGACGACGAACGGCGCCTGGTTGTCGGCCGCGTTTTGCAGCGGAATGTAGGTGCCGGTATCGAACTTCTCACGGTTCTGGTCATGCACCACCGAATGACGGTGAGTGAAGGTGCCGCGAGCGCAATCCTCACCCGACATCCGGACAGGGTAGCCGCTGGCCACCAGCGACGCGAACGCCATGTGCTCGCCCATGCCCCAGTCCACCGGAATATCGCCCCGCCCCATCGCGGCGCGGTCGTCGTACACCTTTTTAACGAGATTGTGCGGCGCGATAGTGCCCGGCAATGTGGTGATGCGTTCGGCCAGGCGCTTCCATTCAGAAATCGGGATTGCGGTGTCGCCGGCGTCGGTCCACTTTTTACCCAGATAAGGCGCCCAGTCCACGGCGTACTTGCTTTTGAAATTGGTCAGCACCGGATCGAAGGTGCTTTTTCCGGCATCGAGTGCGGCGCGGGTGGCTTTGACCATGTCGTCGCCCAGTGTGTCGCCCATGCCCTGCGCCTGCAACTTTTCAGCGTACAGGCGCCGGGTGCCAGCATGCTGGGCAATTTTTTTGTACATCAAGGGCTGAGTCAGTGCGGGCGTGTCCTGCTCGTTGTGGCCGAGCTTGCGAAAACAGATGATGTCCACCACGACGTCTTTTTGAAACTCCATGCGGAACTCAAGCGCCATCTGGGTTGCAAGCACCACCGCTTCGGGGTCGTCGCCGTTGACGTGCAGCACCGGTGCCTCGATCATCTTGACGATGTCTGTGCAATACAGCGACGAGCGGCTGTCGCGCGGGTCGCTTGTCGTGAAGCCGATCTGGTTGTTGATGACGATGTGCACGGTGCCACCGGTGAAATAGCCGCGCGTTTCGGCCAGGGCCAGCGTCTCCATCACCACGCCCTGCCCGGCAAAGGCTGCATCGCCATGCACCAGCACCGGAAGCACCTGCAGGCCCTTGGGGTCGCCGCGCCGGTCCATGCGCGCGCGCACCGAGCCTTCGACCACCGGGTTCACGATCTCCAGGTGCGAGGGATTGAAGGCCAGCGTCAAATGCACCGGGCCGCCGGGGGTTGTCACATCCGAGCTGAAACCCTGGTGGTATTTGACGTCGCCGCTGGGCAGGTCTTCGGGGGCGGTGTGATCGAACTCTGCAAACAGGTCGGACGGCACCTTGCCAAGCGAATTGACCAGCACGTTCAGACGACCGCGATGCGCCATGCCGATGACGATTTCCTGCACGCCCTTGATGCCGCCTTGCTGGATCAGCTCGTCCATGCTGGCAATAAAGCTCTCACCGCCTTCGAGGGAAAAACGCTTTTGCCCAACGTACTTGGTGTGCAGGAACCGCTCGAGGCCCTCGGCTGCAGTCAGGCGATCGAGTATGTGGAGCTTCTTTTCTTGCGAGAAGTTGGGCTTGCTGCGAATGCTCTCTAACTTTTTCTGCCACCAGCGTTTGTGATTTTGATCGGTGGCGTACATGTACTCTGCGCCAATGGTGCCGCAGTAGGTTTCGCGCAGCGCGTTCATCAGCTCCCGCAGACTCATCGTCTCTTTTCCGAAAAAGGTGTTGCTCGTATCGAAGACGGTTTCCTGATCGGCGTCGGTGAAACCGTAAAACGACGGGTCGAGCTCGGGGATTTTTTCGCGTTCAGCGCGCTTCAAAGGGTCCAGGTCAGCCCAGCGCGCGCCGACGTTGCGGTAGGCCGCGATCAGCTGCTGGGCGGCGGTGCGCTTGCGTCCGAGTTCGGAATCGGCGCTGGCCACCACGACCCGGGTGTGCCCTTGTTTGGCCAGCTCGGAAAATGCGTTGACGACCGGCAGATGCGGCACGTCCCTGGAGTTGCTGCCATCTACCGCAGGGACAAACTGAAGCGCATCGAAATAGTCGCGCCAGCTGTGGGACACACTGCCCGGATTGGCCAGGTAGTTCTCGTACATCTCCTCGAGATACGGGGCGTTGCCGCCGAACAGATAGGTGTTTTGCTGGTAGCTGGCGTAGGCCGGCGGGGGACTGGACGCGCCTTGGGCGGGCGTCTGGGGAATGGATGACATGAGCGCGGACCTCCGTTTCCCTTGGGGAAACATAAGCGGGTGGATAACCTTCCGCAGCACGGCTGAACCGATTAGCGGATGCGACTGTGGCGGAAAGGGCCTTCAGAACAGCTGAAATTGTGCCACCGAACCAGAGTCCTTCGTGGCAACAGGGCGCTGCGCGGGCAAGTGGGCTGGATTGGTGCGTTCTTTAACAGAAGTTGCGTTTTGTTCGGGCGTTCGGCGTCGAAACGCGTTAACCAAGCGTCCCGCAGCGTCTGCAACTTCCAACGATTCGCTATGATTTAGATAGCTGTTAACGCTTTTTTTTATTGGTAAAAATCTGCATTTAATCAACTATTTTTGCAGCCAGAAGCGTTTCGGTTCTGGCGCAGTGTCACACGTTGCGTCACAGCTTGATCAGCACCCGGCCGCGCACTTTTCCAGCCATCAGATCGGCGGCTTTCTCTACGGCGCGGCTCAGCGGCACCTCCTCGATCATCGATTCGAGCAAGGCCGGGTCAAGGTCGCGGGCCAGCCGTGCCCAAGCTTCCTGACGTTTTGCCAGCGGGGCCATCACGCTGTCGATGCCGGCCAGAGTCACGCTGCGCAGGATGAAGGGCATCACGGTCGAAGGGAAGTCGGCGCCCTGCGCCAGTCCGCAGCTCGCCACCACGCCGCCGTAGCGTGTCTGCGCACAGGCATTGGCCAGCGTGTGCGAGCCGACCGCGTCCACGACAGCCGCCCAGCGCTCTTTTTGCAGCGGCTTGCCGGGGGCCGCAAGGCTTGCCCGATCCATCACACTGGCCGCGCCGAGCTGACGCAAATAGGCCTCTTCGCCTGACTTTCCGGTGGCGGCCACCACGCTGTAGCC
>JAJAYS010000308.1 GCA_026786065.1 Polaromonas sp. | reverse complement strand
TTGCGCTGAGCCCGGAGCAGCGGGTTCGCCTGGAGGCCCAGGCCCAGTCGCTGGCCATTGCGCAATTCAAGATTAAGGCTGGCGAGGTGGCGCGGGCTTTTGGCTTTGCGACCTTCACGCTGCGCGAAGTGGCGGTGAACGCGAGTGACGCGGGCTCGCCGCCGCGGCCGCGCAACATGGCCGCGCAGGCTCGCGGAGAGTCGGCCGAGGCCGGTATTCCGGTTGAAGCCGGGAAAATCACGGTGCTGGTGAGCGTTTCGGGTTCGGTTCAGATGAAGTGACGACCCGAGGTGCACGGGCGGCGCACGGTTGGGCCAGCGTGCTGGGGCATTTCCAGGAACCCCCGGTGCATAGGCCCATGCGGCTGTCATTTCGGCCACCGAGCCGGGATTCACGGCGTCCTTCGCTTGCGGCGGCTGGCCCGCCTCTGAGGCGGCTTCGGCTGACAGGGCCGGTGAAGGCGCTCGCCTAATCTTGGGGATGCCCCAATCTCAAGCCGATGCGGAAATTGCAGCCAGGAACGGTCCTCTGTTCGTGGTGTTGAATGCCGGCTCCGGCAACAACGACGCGCAGGAAGCCCGGCGCGTGATGGGCGAGGTGTTTGAGCAGGCTGGTCGCCGGGCCGAATTTTTGACAGCCGACACCGGCGCGTCGATTGCGCAATTGGCATCGCGTGCGGTGGCGCTCGCGCTGGCGCAGGGCGGGGTGGTGGTGGCCGCCGGGGGCGACGGCACGATCAATGCCGTCGCCGGAGCGGTGCTGGGCAGCGGTTGCCCGTTCGGGGTTTTGCCGCAGGGCACCTTTAATTATTTTGGCCGGGTCAATGCGATACCGCAGGACACCCGGGCTGCCGCGCAGGCGCTGGTCGGCGCTCGAGTGCTGCCGGTGCAGGTCGGGCAGGTTAACGGAAAGGTGTTTCTGGTCAATGCCAGTCTCGGTCTTTACCCGCAACTGCTGGAAGACCGGGAAACCTGGAAACAACAATTGGGCCGCAGCCGCGCAGTAGCTTTTTTGTCCGGCCTGGCAACGCTGGCCCGGCACAGCCGCCAACTCAAACTCGAGGTTGAACTCGGCGGCAAGACTATGGCGCTGCGCACCCCCACGCTGTTCGTCGGCAACAACCGTTTGCAACTCGAACGCGTCGGGATCGAGGCGAGCGACGCCGATGCGACGGAGCAGGGCGAGCTCGTGGCCATCGTCCTCAAACCAATTGGCTCGCTGGCGCTGTTCGGGTTGTTACTGCGCGGCGTGTTGGGCCGGCTGGGCGAGGCCAACACCGTGGACAGCTTTTCGTTTCGCCGCATGACGGTGCGCTTGCGGGGCGTGCGCCGCATCAAGGTGGCGACCGACGGGGAGATCGTCTGGATGACATCGCCGCTGGTGTTCGAGGTAGCCCCGCTGGCGCTGCGGCTAATGGTGCCTGCGCCCGAGGACTGTGCCCCGGTCGAATGATGCGTCTGCTGCAGATTTCGGACATGCACTTCGGCACCGAACAGGCTCCGGTGGTGCGGGCCTTGCGCGAGCTGGCGCTGGCCGAGCGGCCGGACGTGCTGGTGGTGTCGGGCGACATCACCCAGCGCGCCCGTGAGAGCGAGTTCCAGCAAGCCCGAGCGTTCTGCGACAGCTTGGGAGTGCCGCGCATGCTGGCGCTACCCGGCAACCACGACATCCCGCTGCTCAATCTGGCGGCGCGGGTGTTCAGGCCGTATGCCGGCTATTTGCGCTGGTTTGGGCCGACGTTGAATCCGGTTATTGCGCTGCCCGCGCTGCTGGTGCTCGGAGTGAAAACCACCCGGCGCTGGCGCCACAAAAATGGCGAGGTGTCGGATCGCCAGATTGCCGAGGTCTCAGAGCGGCTCCAGCAGGCCAGTGCGGCCCAGTTGCGCGTGGTGGTGGTGCACCAGCCGGTGCATGTGCTCAGGCAATCGGACGAACACGACCGGCTACGTAACTGGGCACCGGCGCTGAGGGCCTGGAGTGCAGCCGGGGCCGACGTGGTGATGGGCGGCCACATTCACCTGCCCTATGTTTGCGAGCTGACCGGGCAGGCTGGCGGCCTGGCGCGGCGGCTTTGGTGCGTTCAAGCTGGGACAGCGGTGTCCTCGCGGATTCGCCAGGAGGCGCCGAACTCGGTCAATTTAATCGACTACCAGCCGCAACTGCAAGCATGCCCGTGCCGCGTCGAGCGTTGGGATTTCGACGCGGCCCGCGGCGGTTTCTCTCAGGTCAAATCAACCCAGTTGTTGCTGCAGCGCGGGACCGCCTGATACGCGGACCCGGCGCCAGGGACCTTCCGCATGACTCCCTGCGGTCTGCGATCAGCCGGGCTCGGGCGGTCAGCTGCGTTGCCTTTCTTGCCAATAGCGGGGCTATTGGCTGCAGAAAGGCGCCATGCAGCCCGTCCCGACCCGGCTGCCACAATTCCGCCAGAGTTCTGCACAGGCACCTCGCGGAGGCCATAAAAAAGCCCGCAGGGCTTGCGCAATGCGGGCTGTTTTTTGCCGGAAGTCCGGCGTTGTCAGGTTTTGGATCAGAAGCGATAGCGCAGCCCAACCGACGCGGTGCCCAGGCGTTCACGGTCGTTTCCGACGAATTTGAGCCAGTGTTCGTCATACTGCACCACCGCCGACACGTTCGGCGCGAACAAGTATTCGGCGCCTATGCCGTAAGACGGACCGAAGCCGTCCTCCTTACCAGCAACCACGCCGGAGCCGGGGCTGGAACTGACTTCGGTGCGACCGTAGGTGGCGCCAACTTTTCCGAGCAGGTTGAAGCTCGGGCTCAGCGGCAACTTGCCGATCAGGCTGACGTTGAACCCATAGGCCTGGGTCGTGCCGCCGCCGCGCGCCACGTCGCCAAAGTCATTGACGCCGAGCTCCAGGCCAAGGTAATTATTGAAATACGCTCCGGCGTTCAGGCCGTAAGAGGTAGCGGTCTGGTCGGAGCGAAACAACCCGGTGCCGTTGCCGAGCGAATAGTCGGTGCGGCCGACGTTAAACCCGATATAGCTGGAGCCGGGCTTGTACATTGAGGTCATCCGGTCCCAGCCGGTGGGGCTGCTTTGGGCCAGCGCTGCGGAAGAAGCGCCCAGCGCGAGCAGGGAGGTGCAGCAGACTGCAAGGGCGCGGCGTAGGGGTGCGTTCACGGTAATTCCTTATTGGTTGGAAATGGGCTTGAAGTAACTTGAAAACTGAAGTACCTGAGATGCCCTTAATGGCTTTTCGCGTTCAATAGGGCTCGGCTCAGCGCGACCACCAATTCACTTTAGCCACTTGGGTCCAAGCTCTGTGTAGGCCTCCCCTGAAGTGCCTGTAGGACTACCGAAAACGTGGTTTTTATGCGTCATGACGGTGGACGTCATTGACAATCCATCGGAGTTGGGATGACCCGCGGCGTAGAGGCCGCAGGCAACAACGCCAACCTGCAAAAGTCATGCGAAAGTCACAGCGAAAGGTGGGGCGAATGGAGAAGGTCGAATGCGTGGTGGTTGGCGCCGGCGTGGTCGGGCTCGCGGTGGCCCGGGCGCTGGCGCTGCAGGGCCGGGAGGTGCTGGTACTCGAAGCGGCCAAAGGCATAGGCACCGGCACCAGTTCGCGCAACAGCGAGGTAATCCACGCCGGCATTTACTACCCGCAGGGCTCGCTGAAGGCGCGTCTGTGCGTAACCGGGCGCAGCGCGCTGTATGCCTACTGCGCCGAGCGCGGTGTAGCGCACAGCCGCTGCGGCAAGCTGATCGTCGCTTCTGGCGAGGCGCAACGTGGCCAACTCGGCCGAATCCAGGCGGCGGCAGCGGCCAACGGGGTGCACGACCTGCGGCTGCTGGATGCTGAGGAGGCGAGGGCGATGGAGCCGGCGCTGCGCTGCGTGGCCGCCCTGCATTCGCCGAGCACCGGCATCGTCGACAGCCACGCGCTGATGCTGTCGTTGCAGGGTGACCTTGAGAACCAAGGCGGAATCGTGGTGCTAAATACCGGTTTAGCCCAATGGAATAGGGCGCATGAAGCTATAAATATAATAGCGACTGACGGCACCGCGATCAACGCGGAAGTGGTCGTCAACGCGGCCGGGCTGCAGGCGCCTGCGCTGGCCGGCCGCCTTGGCGGGCTGGACCCGGCCCGGGTGCCGACGCCCAGGTTTTGCAAGGGCAATTACTTCGCTCTGGCTGGCCGGTCGCCGTTCAGTCGCCTGATTTATCCGGTGCCCGAGCAGGCCGGCCTCGGGGTGCATTTGACGCTGGATCTCGGCGGCCAGGCGCGCTTTGGGCCCGACGTCGAATGGGTTGACGACCCCGAGGCGCTGGAGGTCGATCCGGCCCGGGCCGACGCTTTTTATGTGGAGATCCGCAAATACTGGCCGGCATTGCAAGACGGCACGCTGCTGCCAGCTTACGCCGGAATTCGGCCGAAAACCCACGGGCCAGGCCAGCCCGCTGGCGACTTTTTGATTCAGGGGCCACGCGACCACGGCGTGCCCGGTCTGGTCAATCTGTTCGGAATCGAATCGCCGGGCTTGACCAGTTCCCTGGCGATAGGCGATTTCGTCGTGGATCTGTTGGCGACGCAGGGCGCCGCATAAGCCTTGGTGGCAAGCGGTACCGCCCGGGTCCGGCCGGTGACAGGTGACAGGCCGTAGTACGCAGCCGAGCCAATTAACTTACTGAGCAGCCCAGCCGCCGTCCATGTTCCAGGCGACACCGCGCACGTTGTTGCCGGCCGGCGAGCAAAAAAACACCGCCAGTGCGCCGAGTTCTTCGGGCGTCGTGAATTGCAATGAAGGCTCTTTTTCAGCCAGCAGCTGCCGCACCGCATCGGCATTGCTTATGCTGCCTGCCGCAACGCGCGCATCGATCTGCTTCTGCACCAGCGGCGTCAGCACCCAGCCGGGGCAGATGGCATTGCAGGTCACCCCGGTGGTGGCGTTTTCGAGCGCGGTGACTTTGGTCAGCCCGACCAGCGCATGCTTGGCCGCGACGTAGGCCGACTTTTCGCTCGACGCCACCAGGCCGTGTACCGAGGCGATGTTGATGATGCGGCCCCAGCCCTTGCCGCCGTCGGCCGCCAGCATCGCGGGCAGCGCCAGCCGGGTGGCGTGGAAGGCGCTGCTCAGGTTGATGGCGATGATCGCGTCCCACTTCTCAGGCGGAAAGTGCTCGATGCGCGCCACATGCTGAATGCCGGCGTTGTTGACCAGAACATCGACGCGGCCGAACTGCGCAGCGGCAAAGGCCATCATGGCTTCGATCTCGGCTGGTTTGCTCATGTCGGCGCCGTGGTGCAGCACCTTGACGCCGAGCGCCGCGACCTCGCCCGTCGGGCCGGCGATGTCGCCAAAGCCGTTCATCACGATGTTGGCGCCCTGGGCGGCCAGCGCCTTCGCGATTCCGAGGCCGATGCCGCTGGTAGAGCCGGTAACGAGGGCGGTTTTTCCTGCAAGCATGCGCGTCTTTCGGATGATTTACGATGGGTCGAACCAGTCGCCGCAAGAGATTCTGGCGGACCTTGAAAAACAATTATCAGCCGATTTTTTAAGCCAACCCATGTCCCAGCCTGCGCTTGACTATCTTGTTTGTCCCGACAGCCAGGGGTCGCACCGTTTGGCCTGGTGGCAGTGGGGCGAGCCCGACGCGGCGCATGTCGTGGTCTGCGTGCACGGGCTGTCGCGCCAGGGCCGCGATTTCGACACGCTGGCGCAGGCGCTGGTCAGCCGGGCGCCGCACAGCCTGCGGGTGGTGTGCCCGGACGTGCCGGGGCGGGGCGAGAGCGACTGGCTGGCCGACCCGATGGACTACCAGCTTCCGGTGTACATGGCCGACATGCTGGCGCTGCTGGCGCATCTGCATTCGCAGCACCCCATAGCGACACTCGACTGGGTCGGGACCAGCATGGGCGGGCTGATCGGCATGCTGACCTGCGTGCAGTCACAGCCAGCGTTGCCGGTGGCCGTGCGGCGGCTGGTTTTGAACGACATCGGGCCGGCCATTGAATGGG
>JAJAYS010000307.1 GCA_026786065.1 Polaromonas sp. | reverse complement strand
CGCCCGTGGACCGAAAAAGTCATTGGGCGACCCCCACCCCGGCCCCGGAGGGCACCCGGCGATACCTCAGGGTGGTCGGAGGGATGATCGGCGCGGGGGCCACTGTTTTTCCGAAGGGCCGCCCCGAGGAAAAATGCGCCCCCTCAGGGGGAACCCTTCGATGCCTCAGGGCGATCTGGGACGAGGAGATCGTGGGGGCCACGGTGCGCAGCGCCGGGCCGCCCCAAGCAAGCACGGCCCCCTCGGGGGGCAGCGAACCACACGAAGTGGGGAGCGTGGGGGCCATCTACTCGCCCTCTCCGAACTTGTCGTGAATCAGGGCCAGCAGCGCGGTCATGGCCGACTGCTCGTCGGCGCCGCTGGTTTCCACTTCAACCGTGCTGCCGATGCCGGCGGCCAGCATCATGACGCCCATGATGCTTTTGGCGTTGACCCGGCGCTCGCCCCGGCTCATCCAGACCTCGCAGTGGAAGCTGCCGGCCAGCTTGGTAAGCTTGGCCGAGGCCCGCGCATGCAGGCCCAGCTTATTGCTGATGGTCGTGCTGGTCTTTATCATGGCTGGGTCGGGTCTGGTTTTGCGGCGCGGTGATGGCCACCTGCATGACGCCCTGGGTCGGGCCGATCAGCGCGCGCGACACCAGCGCGTCGAGCGATTCGTTGCGGTACGACACGGTACGCAGCAGCATCGGCAAATTGACGCCAGTGATCAGGCGTGAATTCGCACCATCGACCAGCTTCTGCGCGACGTTGCACGGCGTGGCGCCGAACACATCGACCAGCACCAGCATCTTTGGCGTGCGCAGCCCGCTGGCGATGATGCGGGCCTGCGCCAGCGTTTCTTCGGGCGGCATGTTGGCCTGAACGTCCAGCGCCACCACCCCGGCCGGGTTGTCGGGAAACACATGCAGCACGCACTGGCGCAAGGCCGAAGCCAGCGGCGCATGGGCGATGATGAAGATACCGTTCATGGGCCCTGATTATCGACGCCGAACATTGCGGCCGTGCTCGGGTTGCGCAGAAAGTAAACATAGGCGGCAACGCAGCTCGCAAAAAACACGCCGAAAGCAGACTGAAAACTGAGCACGTCGCTGAAGCCGCTGGCGCGAAACAGGTCGATCAGCAGCCCCAGTCCCCACTGCACCACGAACACGCCCGAAAAAATCACCAGGTTGTAGCCCGACAGCGCACGCCCTGCCAGCGCTGGCGGGAAGGCCATGCCGACCGCAGGCTGGGCCAGCCCCATCACGCTTGACGCCACACAGAAAATCGCCCAGCCGGGCCACCCGGCATCGGGACCGGCAAAGATGTTCGCGGCCAGAACGACCAAGCTGAACGGAATGCCCCACTTGACCAGCCGATCGGCGCTCCAGCCGCGATGCGCCAGCACCGGATTGAGCAAACCCCAGGTCCAGAAGGTGACCAGCATCGCGGCGTTGATGAAAAACAATCCGGTCGCGGCCTCGAACGGTGTGTAGCCGGCCACCCGAACCATCCACGGCCCGGCCCACAGCGTTTGAATGGCGATCAGCCCGCCGTAGTTGAAAAAAGCCAGCGGCGACATTCTGCGGAAATACCCGCTGCGCCAGATTTGCCGGTAGCCGCTGGGGCTGGCGGCAGCGGCCACAACGCTTTTACCGCGAGGCGCGCGGGGTTCCTGAGCCGGGACCGTCAGCCCGATGACCAGCATCGACAGCGCGATCAGCCCCGCCAGAATCCAGAACAGCGGACGCCATCCCAGAAGCGGCATCAGCCATTGCACCGGCAGTGTCGAGGCCAGCATGCCGAGCGATCCGGTCATCAGCATCCAGGAGTTGGCGCGCAGCAGCAGGGGCGCTTCAAACCAGCGCCGGTAACCGGTGAGCGCCGCCATCATGCAGGCGCTCACGCCCATGCCAATCAGCACGCGCGCAGCCAGCAGTCCGGCAAAGCCGGTGGCCAGAGAGAACGCCAGGCAGCCGACCACGGCCAAGCTCAAAAAACACAGAAGAACCTGCTTTGGACCGAACCGGTCCAGCCAGCTTCCCAGCGGCAGCTGCATCGCCGCAAAACCCAGAAAGTAGCCACCGCCCAGCAGGCCCAGGTCACGCGCTTGCAGCGAAAATTCCTGCGTCAGCACCGGCGCCAGCGTAGCGGTGATCGAGCGCACCAGCGCCGAGCAGAAATAGGCGGCCGCAAAAGCCAGGAAGACCGCAATGGCGGTGCCGCGATCCAGATAAGGGCTAGCCGCAGGTTGGGAGGCAGCTTGCAAGGGGCGGTTCATTCGAATGTGAGACTGGAGAAAAACGTGTCGGCCGCGTCGGCTGGCAGCGCCGCCTCGCCATGCATCAACAACGCCTGGAAAACCTGCGAGCCCTGCGCAAAATAAGCCGCACTGACCCGAACCGGCGTGCCGTCAGCAGACCGCCCTTCGGCACTGACGACCGACACCGGGCCGAGCGCGCCGGCCAGCTTCAGCGGACGCGCTGTGGGCAAGCCGGCTTTCATGTTTGCGAGACTCAGGCGCTGCCACTGATCCAGCACCTCCCCGGCCTTGGCGGAAGAGCCGATGTCGGCCACCGCGACGGCAAAGGTGGCGCCGCCTGTCTCGCAGCCGACCATCGAAAGCCGGGTTTCGCGGCCACCGAGCGGCACTGTTTTTTGTGCCTTGTCCGGTTTGCACGGCAGAAGCAGCGCGAGCCGGGTGCTTTCAACACGCACCTCGCGCCAGTTGAAGGTCGGGCTGCAGGCTGCCAACGTCAGCAACGTAAGCAGCGCCGCCAGCAGGGCAGGCAGGCCGGTGGCGCGACGCAAAGACATCATCATGAACAAAAAAAGAACCCTTTTGAAGCAGCGCCGACTTTACAGGCAAGCCCCGCAAGAGGCTTTGTGCATCGCTATGGCGGACTGGTGGCTGCCGGACTGGCTGGCCGGCACACGCAACGCCAAGTCCGACCGCGACGAGCCGGGCAAAATGATGCCCATGCATTCTCTTGGAGGTATTCGTGTGCTCGATCTGTCCCGCGTCCTCGCGGGCCCCTGGTGTACCCAGACCCTTGCCGACCTCGGCGCTGAAGTGATCAAGATCGAGCGTCCAGCCAGCGGTGACGACACACGCAACTGGGGGCCGCCGTTTCTGAAAGACGCCGATGGCCACGACACGCAGGAGGCAGCGTACTACCTCGGGACCAACCGCAACAAACGGTCGGTGACCTGCGACATCGCGCAAGCCGCTGGCCAGGCGCTGATCCGCGAGCTGGTGCTCCAGTGCGATGTCTTCGTCGAGAACTTCAAGGTCGGCGACATGGCGCGCTACGGCCTGGATTACCCCAGCTTGAAGGCGCTCAACCCCAGGCTGGTGTATTGCTCGATCACCGGCTTTGGACAGACCGGACCGTATGCAACCCGCGCCGGTTACGACTACGCGGTGCAAGGCATGGGCGGCCTGATGAGCGTCACCGGCGAGCGCGACGAGCTCGGCGGAGGTCCGCAGAAAGTCGGCGTCGCGGTGGCCGATCTGATGACCGGCATGTACAGCACCGTAGCGATTTTGGCGGCGCTGCGCCATGCAGAGAAAACCGGCGAAGGCCAGCAGGTCGACATGGCATTGCTAGACACCCAAATCGCGATGCTGGCCAATCTGGGGGCCAACTACCTGGTTAGCGGCGAAGTTCCCGGCCGCGCCGGCAATGCGCACCAGAACATCGTGCCCTACCAGGTGTTCGAGGTGGCGCCCAACCGAGACGGCCACAAGGACCACTTGATCCTCGCCGTTGGCAACGATGCGCAGTTCGTCAAGTTTTGCGCGGTTGCCGAGCGGCCTGAGCTGGCCTTGAACCCGCTGTTTGCCAAAAACCGCGACCGGGTGCGCAACCGCACGGCGCTGGTGCCGCTGCTGGAGGCGCTGCTGCGAGAGCGCAGCAAAGCCGACTGGCTGGCGGCGCTAGAGGCGGCCAGTGTGCCGTGCGGCGCGATCAACGATCTGGCCGAAGTCTTTGCCGACCCGAACACCGGCGCCAGACAGATGGTCACCCACTGGCCGCATCCGCTGCAGGCCGACCTGCGGCTGGTGGCCAGCCCGATGAAGCTGTCGGTCACACCGGTGCGCTGCGACCTGCCGCCGCCGCTGCTTGGCCAGCACACCGATGAGGTACTGCGTGATCTGCTCGGGTTTGCCGATGGCCAGCTGGACGCCCTGAAGGCCAACGGCACGATCTGAAGAGTGAAATAGAAAGCGGGCGAGCGGGAGACAGGGGCAGCGAAAAAGGCGCGCTACTTCACTGCGCCAAACACCTTTTTCAAGATGGCGCTGCCGGTTCCGACCGGATCTTGCCGGATCTTTTTTTCTTCGTCGGCAATGATCAGGTAAAGGCCATCGAGCGCTTTGGTGGTGACGTACTGCTGGATGTTGGCGTCTTCTTTTTTGACCAGCCCGAAACTGGCTGCTTTCCCGGCTAACTCGTTGTATTTGTTGGCCAGCCCGACTTTTTCGGTCGCCTGGGTCACCACCGGCAAAAACCGCAGACCCAGCGGTGCGCGGGTTTTCTCGGCAAAGAACCGGGTGACGGCGGTTTCGCCGCCCTGCAGGATGTTCTTGGCATCGTTGACGTTCATCGCCCGAACCGCCGACACCAGCAGATCCTTGCCCATAGGCACGGCGGCTTCGGCGGCGCGGTTCAACGATGTGACCAGCTCGTCGATGCGCTTGCCCTGTCCGAAATTGCGCATCAGCCGGGCAGCGTCTTCAAGATAGCCGGGCAGCGGAATCCGCACCTTGGGGTTGCCGAGAAAGCCATCGGTTTTGCCCAGCAAAGCCACCGCGGCAACTGCGCCCCGCTCAAGCGCAGTTTTCAGTCCGTTGCCGGCTTCGGCGTTGGTGACGCCAGCCAAATCCTCCAGCGAAAGCGCCTGCGCCCGTTCATGGGCGAGGGCGACCCACACGCCGAGCGCGCCGACGGCGGCCTGGTTGAACTTTCGACGTCGCATGATGGCGCTTCCTTTTTTGACCCTCTGCATAACTCTGGCTGAATTCGGGCGCTCGGGTCGGGATGGATTGCAAGGCGCCTTCTTGCGGCCAATAGCCCCGCTAAGGGCCAAGAGAAGCAACGCAGCAGACCGCCCGAGCCCGGCTGATCTAAGACCGCAGGGAGTTTTGCAGAGAATCCTTTGGTGAATCGATTTCCGGCTTACCAGTATCCCGCATAGCGTACGCACTGCCGCCAATCGTGCGCGCTCGGTGTGGTCGGCAGGCGCCAGGCAAAGAAAAAGCCGGCTTCCGTCAACCGGAACCGGCTTCTCTGCTGTCATCAACGGCTATTTATGCCTCATGCCCAATAAAAACGGGCGCGAACAGCTATTTAATTTGTAGCGACTGGCGCCCACGTCGGGCTGCGCGCCAGTCATGGGGCGCAGCTTACTTGGCGCGGTAGGCGTCGTGGCAGGCCTTGCAGGTGTCGGCCGCAGCGCCGAAGGCCGTTTTCAGAGTGTCGGCATTGCCGGTTTTGGCGGCGGCAGCCAGCTTGACGTTCTCGGCCTGCATCTTGTCGCCGTATTCCTTGAACTTGGCTTGCTCAGTCCAGATTTCGGCCTTGGCCTTCGTGTTGCCGCCAGATTCGGTACCGGGGCCAAACGCCACCCACGGCAGCTTGGACGTGGTGACCACGAGGTCGGCATTGTCGGCAGCGACCTTGGCGTCGAACGGGACGCGACCGTTGACCATGGCGCCGATGCGGCCGAAGTGCTGTCCCATGACGAACAACGCACTTTGCCGGTACTTGATGGCGTCCTCCGGTTTTGCAAACTGGGCTGACGCAGGCGCGGCGAAGGCAAGGAGGCCGGTCACAGCGGCGATGCAGGCAAACGTTTTCATTGGTTTTCCTCTTGGTTCTTCAGGTTAATTTCCGGGAAATGCTGACCACGACAGGGGCGGGCTCAAGGAGGAAGCGACGCTGCGGTTGCCCCCAAGCTTGGCGGGGAAGTGTAGCCCTGCGGACGGAGGTCCGCCAAGCCCCGCGCCTCGGGGCAGGCCCGTGGCGGCGCTGGCCGTGCTGGCGCGAAGGCACAATCGAGGCCCTCAAGAAAGGCAAGTCGCATGGCGTCAACTGGCGGTTCGCACACGGTTCGGGTCTGGGACCTTCCGACAAGGCTTTTTCACTGGGGACTGCTGGTCTGCGTCGTTGGCCTGGTGATCACCGGCACCATCGGCGGCAATGCGATGAACTGGCATTTCTGGTTTGGCTACACGGTGGCCTCGCTGCTGGCGTTTCGCATGGTCTGGGGTTTGGTGGGTGGCCACTGGTCGCGTTTTGCCTCGTTTATCTACACGCCACGTACAGTCATCAACTACCTGCGCGGCGAGCGCCGACCCGAACACAGTGTGGGCCACAGCCCGCTGGGCGCGGGATCCGTTTTCGCGTTGCTGGGGTTTCTGGTCGCGCAGGTCGCCAGCGGCATGATGAGCGACGATGAAATCGCCTTCGCCGGTCCGCTAGCCCGTTTTGTCTCGAATGCGACAGTGAGCCTGGCGAGCAACTACCACGCCAACATCGGCAAGTTCATCCTGCTGGCGCTTCTGGTGCTGCACCTTGGCGCCATCATTCATTACACCCGGCGCAATCACAAGCTGGTCAGCGCCATGCTGCACGGCGACAAGACGCTGGTGACGGCGGCGGCGTCGTCACGCGATGACGCACTGTCGCGCACGGCAGCGCTGGTGATCTTTGCATTGTGTGGCGCAGCGGTGTACTGGGTCTCGACGCTGGCGGCCGCGCCGGCCTACTGACCAGCGGCGGCCGGCTATCGGTCCGCGCCAAACTGCCGGCCCAGCCTTCGCCCGCGCCCCTCGTGCAACCCCCACAATCGCACTCATCACCCCGAGCACGCCAGCCCAACTGGCGCAGGAGCGGCAAATCTTCGTCGCGTACGCCCAAGAGCTGGGCACCAACTTGTGCTTCCAGAATTTTGACGGCGAGCTCGCCAGCCTGCCGGGCGAATACGGCGCACCACACGGCGCCCTGCTGCAGGCCGTGGTGGAAGGGATGTCGCCGGCTGCTGCTCCCTGCGCGCGTTCGAAGGCAGCGACTACCCGAGCGCCTCGAAGCTGAAACGGCTTTACCTGCGCCAGCGCTTTCGCCGGCTCGGCCTGGGCCTGGGCCTGGGCCGCCAGCTGGCCGCAGCCGTGCTGGATGCGGCGCGCGTGGCGGGCTATCACCCGGTGCTGCTCGGCACCCTCAATGACATGAAAACCGGCCGCGCGCTGTATGCCGAACCCGGCTTCGCCGTGATTCCGCCGCCCTACCGCAACCCAATTTCCGGCGTGCATTACCTGACGGTAGATTTATAAAGACTTTGGCTGTTTAGGGTAATGAATACGGGCGTAAGCAGCTACTAATTTCATAGCGTCTGGCGCCGGCCCGCTCTCACGGTTTTGCGACCTCGAAGCAAGAAAGCCACCGAACCTCTCAGTCCGGCGGATTTTTTTTCTTGATGCCAGCAAGGGGCGCGCAATCAGCCTTTGGCCTGCGCCAGCAGAGTTGCTGCGTCGCTGACCTCAAATTTTCCGGCCACCTCAACGTTCAAGCTGGCGACCTTACCGTTCTTGATGAGCATTGAATAGCGATTGCTACGCAAACCCATGCCGCGGGCACCAAGGTCGAGCGTCAGCCCGGTAGCCTTGGCGAAATCGGCGCTGCCGTCGGCCATCATGCGGACCTTGCCCTCAGTCTTTTGGTCGCGCGCCCATGCCCCCATGACGAACGCATCATTCACGCTGACGCACCAAATTTCATCGACGCCAGCGGCTTTCAACTCGGAAAAGTTTTCAAGGTAACTCGGCACATGTTTGGCCGAACAGGTCGGGGTGAACGCACCGGGCAAGGCAAACAGCGCAATCGTCTTGCCGGCTGTCGCCTTGGCTACATTGACGGGGTTGGGGCCCAAGCTACAGCCGTTGCCTTCAACTTCCGAGAACTCCATCAGCGTGGTGGCGGGAAGGATATCGCCTATTTTGATCATGAATAGTTCCTCTAATATGGATGGATGTAAGGTCTTGACTTCAGGAAGTCATCTTATTGTGAAACTGAGCGCCGGCGCGAAAGCCAAGGCTGGCGAGCTGTCGTCCAGAAAAAAAAGCGGCCCCCTTTCGGTGGGGCGGGTTTTTTTTAAAGGATAAGGGCGGGCAGCCCCCCCCGCGCAAAATTAACACGCGGGCCCCGTTTGAGACCGG
>JAJAYS010000306.1 GCA_026786065.1 Polaromonas sp. | reverse complement strand
GGAAAAAGCCCCGAGCGACAAAAAAAATCCAATCGGCAGGCTGCCTGCGGTGTGCGCAGCGGGTTGCGGCGCGGGCGGTTTGGGCCGGCGCGGCAGGCTTCGACAGGCTTCGACAGGCTTAACCCGAACGGATGGGGGCCGGGCGTGTGCCCGTCAAACCGGGCGGAGCCGCAGTCTTTGGCTCAGCCCAGCCGCGCCCGGTGGCGCGCAATCTGTGCCCGCACCTGGTCCGGTGCGGTGCCGCCCAGCGTGTTGCGTGCATGCAGCGAGCCGCGCAGGCTCAGCACCGCATACACGTCGTTGTCGATTTGTGGATGAAACTGCTGCAGCACCGCCAGCGGCAGCTCCGACAGATCGACCGCCTGCGCCATCGCGGCCTTCACCGCATGGGCCACGGTCTCGTGGGCATCCCGAAACGGCAGGCCTTTTTTGACCAGGTAATCGGCCAGGTCGGTCGCGGTGGCGTAGCCCTTGAGCGCGGCGCGCTCCATCGCCTCGGGCTTGACCGTGATGCCGCCCACCATGTCGGCAAAGATGCGCAGCGTGTCTTTCAGCGTATCGACGGTGTCGAACAGCGGCTCCTTGTCTTCCTGGTTGTCTTTGTTGTAGGCCAGCGGCTGGCCCTTCATCAGCGTGATCAGCGCCATCAGGTGGCCGACGACACGGCCGGTTTTGCCGCGTGCCAGCTCGGGCACGTCCGGGTTTTTCTTCTGCGGCATGATGGACGAACCGGTGCAAAAGCGGTCGGCAATGTCGATGAAGCCGAAGCTCTGGCTCATCCACAGCACCAGCTCTTCGCTGAGGCGGCTGATGTGGACCATCGCCAGTGCGGCGGCCGCGCTGAATTCAATCGCGAAGTCGCGGTCGCTGACCGCGTCCAGGCTGTTCTGGCAGACCTGCGGCTGGCCTGCGGCATCGACCATGCCGAGCGTGCGCGCAACCCGTTCACGGTCCAGCGGGTAGCTGGTGCCGGCCAGCGCGGCGGCGCCCAGCGGCAGCCGGTTGACGCGTTTTCGCACGTCGGCCAGGCGTTCGGCGTCGCGCGCGAACATCTCGACATAGGCCAGCATGTGGTGGCCAAAGCTCACCGGCTGCGCCACCTGCAGGTGGGTGAAGCCGGGCATCACGACATCGACATTTTTTTCAGCCAGATCGACCAGCGCTTTTTGCAGGGCGTGCAGCAGCCCGGCGATCAGGTCGATCTCGCCGCGCAGCCACAGGCGCACGTCGGTCGCGACCTGGTCGTTGCGCGAACGGCCGGTGTGCAGGCGCTTGCCGGCGTCGCCGACGAGCTGCGTCAGTCGCGCCTCGATGTTCAGGTGCACGTCTTCGAGGTCGAGCTTCCATTCAAACGCGCCGGATTCGATCTCGTGGGCAATTTGCGCCAGGCCTTTTTCAATGGCGGCATGGTCGTCGGCGCCGATGATGTTTTGCGCCGCCAGCATGCCGGCATGGGCCAGCGAGCCGGCGATGTCGGCTTGAGCCAGCCGCTTGTCGAAGAACACGCTGGCGGTGTAGCGCTTGACCAGGTCGCTCATCGGCTCGGAAAACAACGCCGACCAGGCCTCGGATTTTTTATCGAATTGGTTCATGTCGGGTTTCGCTAAGGTGGGCGCTGCGGCGTGCAGCCGGTGGCAAGGGAAAGGAGCGCAGGTCCGGGCTGGCCGGGTGAAATTCAGGGCCGGCACCGGCTTGTTAAACGCCGGCTGGCCGCATAGGCAAGGGCCGCGACTGGTGCAATACTTCGGAGCGCGGGCATTACCAATCACCGGGTGCTGCCCGTGCCGGGAACTCCCGCGCAGCGCCGCCGCGCAGATTTTATCTGCGGGACTTCGCACCAGAACCTTCCGCCCACCGGACTGTCAACTACGCCGACCGCCATGAAGCCTCCCGCCCAGCCCGTCCGGCCCTTTGAAACCAGCGCATTCGGCGAAAGCACGCTGTTCGGCGGCACGCTGGACAGCGAGCTGCCGCCCGCCTGGGCGCCAGCGGCTGCGCAGGGCATTTTCATGGACGCCTGCCATGTCGGGGTGGTGTTGCGCGCGGTGCTGTTCGTCGAGGGTGTGCTGGCGGTGGTGGCGATGTTCGGGGCCGAAACGCCGCTGGCCTGGCTGCTGGGTTTTGCACTTTTGACAGGCGCCGCGCTGCCGGCCACGCTGGGCTGGCTGTTGCTCGGCTGCCTGCTGAAATCGCGCTTGAGCCGGCTGCCCCTGCCGCAGCAATGGGCGGCCGGCGTGGGTCTGGGCGCTGGCGCCGGAATCTACGGCTGCGCACTGCTGGTGATGACCGGCCTGCTGCAGCCGGCGCCCTGGCTGGCGAGTGCGGCTTCCGGCGGGTTGGTCGCGGCGATGTTGCTGGCCGGTCTTTTCTGGCGGGCCAAGGCGCGCCTGCCGGCCGCCACCACCGCCCGGCTGGCCGAACTGCAGTCGCGCATCCGGCCGCATTTTTTGTTCAACACCCTGAACAGCGCGATTGCGCTGGTGCGCGCCGAGCCGGCCAAGGCCGAGGCGGTGCTGGAAGACCTGAGCGAGCTGTTTCGCCATGCGCTGGCCGATCCGGCCGAGTCGGTCACGCTGGCGCAAGAGATCGCGCTGGCCCAGCGCTACCTGGAGATCGAACAGATCCGTTTCGGCGACAGGCTGCGGGTGCAGTGGAGCCTGGATGCGCGGGCCGACGCCGCCAAACTTCCGCCGCTGCTGCTGCAGCCGCTGGTCGAAAACGCCGTCAAGCACGGGGTGGAGCCGAGCGCGGCCGGCGCCGACGTAAAAATATCGACCGTGCTGCGCGGCAGCAGCGTGGTGATCAAGGTAACCAACACCACCCCGGACGGGGCGGGCGAGCGCGGCCACGGCCTGGCGCTGGCCAATGTGCGCGAGCGGCTTTTGTTGCTGCACGACGTTCAGGCAAAGTTCAGCACCGCCCTGCAGCAGGGCGTTTTTCAGGTTCGACTGGAGCTCCCACTATGACGCTGCGTGTTTTGATCGTGGACGACGAAGCCCTGGCGCGCTCGCGGCTGCGCACGCTGCTCGGCGACTGCCGGGACCCCGCCGCACTGGTCGCGGCCGAAGCGGCCGACGCGGTGCAGACGCTGCGGCTGCTGGCGCAGCAGACCTTCGACCTGATGCTGCTCGACATCAGGATGCCGGGCATGGACGGCATGACGCTGGCGCGCACGCTGCGCGAGCAGGCGCAGTCCCCGGCGGTGGTGTTCGTCACGGCCCACGCCGAGCATGCGGTGCAGGCCTTCGACCTGGAAGCGCTCGATTATTTGACCAAGCCGGTCAAGCTGGAGAGGCTGCAACAGGCACTGCAAAAGGTCGAGCGCCAGCTCAAGACCAGCGCCCCGGCGCTGGCCGGCGACGCGCCCGCCGACATGCTGGTCATTCAGGACCGCGGCCGCACCGAATGGGTTCCGCTGGCCGAGGTGATTTACTTCAAGGCCGAACTGAAATACCTGACGGTGCGCACGCTCCGGCACAGCCACATCCTGGAAAGCACGCTAAACGAGCTGGAAGAGCGCCACGGCGCCCATTTCATTCGCATCCACCGCAATGCGCTGATCGCGCGCCGCGCCGTCCGCGCACTCGAAAAGCACGACGACCCGGAAGAGGGCG
The DNA here is from genome assembly GCA_026786065.1 of Polaromonas sp. Lineage (GTDB taxonomy): Bacteria > Pseudomonadota > Gammaproteobacteria > Burkholderiales > Burkholderiaceae_C > Polaromonas. The sequence goes on along the minus strand of JAJAYS010000306.1, from coordinate 3,491 downwards.
ACGGCTGGGCGGTGCGCCTGACCGGCATCGACGAGCTGCTGGCGGTGTCGCGCCGGCAGGTCACGGCGGTGCGCGAGGCGATGCTCAAGGGGCCTGTTGCATAACGCTGGCGGAGCTGTGGCAGCCGGATCGCCCCTGCCCGGCTGATCACAGACCGCAGGGCCGTTATGCAGGGGGTCCCAAAGAGCCTTCTGCGTAAATGGCGCTTGGCGGGGAAGAGGCCTGCCCGCCGTCAGAATTTCCCTGCACCGCACGCCAGACAGCCGCTTTTCCGGCGCTGCGGTCCTACAGCTTTTTTGCTACAGCTGAGTGGTAATTACACTCTAAGCCGCTGCTGCACCCTTGTCCGTCATGCTTGGCGGCGGGTTCAGCCGTGGAGACTGCCATGGCTTCCCATCCGATCACCAGCTTTCCCGAGTCGCCTTCCCTCTCCCCGGGCAAGCCGGTGGTTGCCGAGCGGCCCGCGCCGGCCAGCCCAGCCAGTTCCAGCGCCGGGGCCGACCGCGGTGAACCGGCCACAACCGCCGGATCGGCCGAGCCATTAAAAGCTGCTGAAACAGTAGCGCCGGTCGAAGCCGTCGAAGCCGTCGAAGCCGTCGGAGCCGTCGAAGCCGTCGAAGCGCCGGAGCCCACACCGCTGCTGCTGCAGATGCCGGTGGACATTCGCAGCATGCCGCTGATGGTGATTACGATATTGGCCAGTCTGTTCGTGCTGCACTGGGCCAAGGCGGTGCTGGTTCCGGTGATGTTGGGCGTGCTGTTCAGTTACGCGCTGTCGCCCATCGTCAACTGGCTTGAGTCGCGGCGCATTCCGCGCTGGGCCAGCTCGGCGGTGCTGCTGGTCGCCATGTTCGGCGGCATGGGTTCAGCCGCCTGGACCCTCAGCGGCAGGGCGGTGGAACTGGCGCAAGCCTTGCCTAGCGCCGCCGCGAAGATCGCGCAGGCGATCAAGAAAAAGAGTGGGGCCACACCCAGCCCGCTGGACACGGTTCAGAAGGCAGCGGCGCAGATCGAGCAGGCGGCCCGCGGCGACCCGGCCGCACCCGCCGTGCGCGGCGTTCAGCGTGTGGTCGTCGAGGCCAAGGCGTTCGACATCAAGGACCACCTCTGGTCCGGCAGCATCGGTCTGGCGGCGCTGGTCGGGCAGGCCATCGTGGTGGTATTTCTGACCTACTTCCTGATGCTGTCGGGCGACACCTTCAGACGCAAGATGATCAAGCTGGCCGGCCCGAATCTGAGCAGAAAAAAAATCACGCTGCAGGCGCTGCACGAAGTGACCGACCAGATTCAGCGCTATTTGCAGGTACAGGTGCTGACCAGTGTGGTGGTGGGCCTGCTGACCTGGGCCGCGCTGGCGGCAATCGGGCTGGAGAACGCGCTGATCTGGGGCGTCGTGGCCGGCGCAATGAACTTCATTCCTTACGTCGGCACGGTCATCACCGCCGGGGCGTCGGGCATGTTCGGTTTTTTGCAGTTCGGCACGCCGGACATGGCGCTGCTGGTCGGCGGCGCATCGCTGGTGATTCATGCGCTGACCGGCAATCTGATGACGCCCTGGCTGACCAGCAAGACCAGCCGCCTGAGCCCGGTGGCGGTTTTCGTCGGCATGCTGGCCTGGGGCTGGTTATGGGGGGTATGGGGCCTGCTGCTGGGCATTCCGATTTTGATGATGGTCAAGGCGGTGTGCGACCGGGTGGAAGACCTCAAGCCGATAGGTGAGTTCCTGGGTTCCTGAATTCTGAAAGCCCGCACATGATCGAACTGCTGACCGACCCGCAAGCCTGGATCGCCTTCTTTACCCTTACTGCGCTGGAGCTGGTGCTCGGCATCGACAACATCGTGTTCATCTCCATTCTGGTGGACAAACTGCCCAAGGAGCGCCAGGAAATGGCGCGCCGCCTCGGCCTGTTCATGGCGATGTTCATGCGCATCGGTTTGCTGCTGGTGCTGTCCTGGCTGGTCGGGCTGGTGGCCCCGCTGTTCACCGTGTTCAACCAGGACATTTCAGGCCGCGATCTGATCCTGATTTCCGGCGGGCTGTTTCTGATCTGGAAAAGCACCGGCGAGATTCACCAGACGATGGAGGGCGTTGAAGGCCATGCTTCGACGGCCGTGAAAGCGACCTTCACCGCTGTCATCCTGCAAATCATGGTGGTCGATATTGTGTTTTCGCTCGATTCGATCATCACCGCCGTCGGCATGGTTCAGCAACTCCCGGTGATGATTGCCGCCGTGGTGGCCTCGGTCGGGATGATGATGCTGTTCGCCGGCGCCATCGGCCGCTTCGTTTCCGACCATCCGACCATCAAGATGCTGGCGCTGTCCTTTTTGGTGGTCATCGGGGTGGTGTTGATCGCCGAAGGGCTGGGCCACCATGTACCCAAAGGCTACATTTATTTTGCGATGGCGTTTTCGGTAATGGTCGAAATGCTCAACATCCGGATGCGCAAAAAATCCACCACGCCGACGCACCTAAATGCGCCTTATGCGCGCTCCGGCAAGGCGGGGCGCCCGCCTCAGGCGAAGTAGCCGGTCGCGCATGGCGGCACCCTGCCACGTCCTGCGCAGGCCATTAAAGTTCAAGCCATTTTAGGTTTTTGATCAACAAAAACGGGCGTTAGCAGCTATTTATTTGATAGCGACTCGGAGACATCGTCGGCCGGCGTCTCGCCACTCGCGGCTATCTCTGGCGCTGCATGGCCCTGCACCAGCAGGCGCGCCTGGGCTGGCAGCCGGTCCAGCGCAATCCACTGGCCTTCAGCGACCGCGACCACCGTGCTGTTGTCGCGCCACTCGCCAGAGATCGCTTCGCCGGCGCGTTGCCAGCGCAGCCGTATGGTCTGGCCGTGCAGATCAAGGCCCAATTCAACGAACGGCCAGTGTGCGGGCAGACACGGTTGCAGGCGGATGCGACCAGGCTCAACGCTGAGGCCGATCAGTGTTTCGACGGCAGCCCGGTGCAGCCACGCTGCCGACCCGGTGTACCAGCTCCAGCCGCCCCGGCCAACGTACGGCGGCGCGCTGTAGATGTCGCCGGCCATCACATAGGGTTCGAGTTCGTAGGCAGCAGCGCGGGCCGGGTGCGCGCTGCGGTGCGCCGGGCTCAGCGCCTTGAAGCTCTCCCAGGCGCCTTCGGCGTCGCCGGTGCGGGCCTGCGCCATCAGGGCCCAAACCGCCGCATGCGAGTACTGGCCGCCGTTCTCCCGTACGCCGGGCGGGTAGGCCTGGATGTAGCCCGGGTTGTTGGCCGAGTGCGCAAACGGCGGGTGCAGTAGCCGCAGCAGACCGGCCTCCCGGTCTATCAGTTCGCGGTTCATCGAGGCCAGCGCCGGCACCGTGTAGCGGTCGCTGGAGGCTTCCGACAGCACCGACCAGGCCTGGGCAATCAGGTCGATGCGGCATTCGTCCTCGGATGCGGCGCCCAGCGGCGCGCCGTTGTCGAAGAACGCCCGGCGGAACCAGGCGCCGTCCCAGCCGTGGCTGTGCAGTGC
>JAJAYS010000305.1 GCA_026786065.1 Polaromonas sp. | reverse complement strand
GTGGAAGGCAGCAAGCCCGACATCACCGAGCGTGCGGTTCAGGTCGATGCGCCGCGCCGCACCCAACTGCTGCGGCATTTGATCCACAGCGAAAAATGGAGCCGGGTATTGGTCTTCGTGGCCACCAAGCATGCTGCCGAGATCGTCGCAGACAAGCTGCGCAAAGCCGGCATCGACGCCGAGCCCTTCCACGGCGAACTGAGCCAGGGCAAACGCACGCAGGTGCTGCGCGATTTCAAAAGCGCTGGCGTGCAGGTCGTCGTCGCCACCGACGTGGCAGCCCGCGGGCTCGATATTCAAGCGCTGCCGGTCGTCGTGAATTACGACCTGCCGCGTTCGGCGGTTGACTACACGCACCGTATCGGGCGAACAGGCCGGGCTGGCGAGCCGGGGTTGGCGCTGAGTTTCATCAGCCCTGGCACCGAAGCGCATTTCAGCTTGATCGAAAAACGCCAGAAGACTTCGGTGCAGCGCGAGCAGGCGCCTGGCTTCGAGGTTTTAAACAGCGAACTGCCGACTCAGCCCGGCGGCTGCAGCGGAGGCATCAAGGGTTTGCGGCCGAGCAAAAAAGACAAGTTGCGCGAAGCTGCGCGCCTGCTTGCGGAAAAGCCTCCTGACGACGCCTGAGCGCCTAAGGCAAAACCTCAGTGCCGGGGCCGCGAAGCCGCGAGTCAGGTTCGGTAGCTTTCTGTGGGCAAGCGTGCGCTGCGGACTTAGACGCTGGCTGCCGGCTTGGCACTGCGTCGGCCAGGGCGAGCCAGCAACTCGACGTAAAACTGCGCGCCGCCTTCGGAGACCAGGGCGTCGATGCGCTCGGTCAGGTTGCCAAAGTGCAGCTGCGCCGCAGCGGCTTCGTCTGCGCCGAATCGGCATTCAAAGTCCCAAAAATCCACGGCGGTAGGAAGCGGCCGGTTGCGCTCGCGCTTGACATAGCGGCGCAGGTCGTGTTTGGCGGCCTCAACCAGACGGTCGCGGTGTTTGCCTTCAACGTTGAGGATATAGGTTTTTCGCAAGGTGTCCTCCCGGGACTGACGCAGAAAGAAGGCCGGCACCGGGCGAGATGCCGGCACGGCTACAGGATTCGGGACGGATTTGAAGGCGGGCGGAGTCTCGGACGCAGGAGCCAGGCGCTACCAGCCAAGCTGGCTGGCGACCTGGTCGATCAGCCAGCTGCTTTTTCGAGCGCCTCGTCGAGCGCCTTGCAGGACGGGGAGCACACTGCCTGCGATTTTCCTAACACCTTGCGCGTGCCCATCAGGGACCGTGCGCGGTGCTTGCCGCACATGAAACAGGACATGGTCGCAGCTCCAAAAGAGGTGGTCGCAGCAAACGGTGAGCCGGACACCTTCGATTTGTAGCGCAGGCCGTCAGCTAGTACGGCGGTTTTGGCGTCAGCTCTTGCCATGATGGTTGTCTTCCTTTTCTTGGTGGGTCGATTGAATGGGGCGAGACTGGGCCTGAAAGCGCGCGATCGGCCGGCTTGCCTGCTTCTCAGCCTGAAATGAAACGTTTGGATGCCAGCGGCGCCCGGTCGCTCTGGCCTGCCGTGCGTGCCGTTCCAGCAACTGCTCCGGTACCGGCGGGACCGTGCTGTTTTGCGTGAGGCTCGTACTGGCTTGCGGACGGGAGGAGCTCATGATCTGAATATGGGTCTCGGTTCTTGGAACTCAAGCTGAAAAACAGCCGCGCGCTGGGCAATGTCGGAACCGCCGAGGATGTCGCCAACCGGCCGCAGCGAAAGCGGCATGCTCTTACGGGGTAGCGCCATCGGGCCCTGCACGCTACGGATTTCGTAGCTGCCCGCGCTTGTTTTGCTTGGCTTAGTACACTATTTTACCGCGAAATTTCCGCCAGCGTTCCAACCCGCTCCCGCGATGGGTCTTTTCAGGCCGCGCGGACAGGAGGGTGCCAACTCCCGGGTGCGCATGCGGGAAACGCAGCAAGCGCCCAGCATTAGCCAGCGCGGGTCGCCGCGCATTGAGCTACGCATTGAGCAGCGCCCTGTCCGCGCTACGGCCTGTCGCACGCACTACTTTGCGGTGTAGATCTGGTCGAAGGACGCACCGTCGGCGAAGTGGCGCTTGTCCGCCAGGGTCCAGTTGCCAAAGCTTTCGGCGATGGTGAAGAGCTTCAGATTCTGAAATCGGGCAGCATATTTTTGCCCGGCCTTTTCGCCGGTCGGCCGAAAGTGGGAGCGCCCGGCGATGTCTTTTGCATCGTCCGAGTAAAGATGGCCAAGATCGGCTTCTACCAAGTCCCATTTGCCTTTTTTATCGACGTCTTTGTCCACCAGCGCTACATGGGTTCGGCAAGGATGCTGACCGAGGGCCTCACGATCTCGAACCTCTCGGCACCGAATTCTTACACCGCCATCTTTGCCTCGTTTTCCCAGGCGAGCAGCACGTCGCCCATGCCGCGCTGGGTAAAAGGTGATGGTGGAGCCGCGCGCGCCGGCATCGAGCACTGGCACATTGCGGTACAGACGGGCGACGAAATCCTGGGCTTGGGCGTCGCTGCCGAACCGGTGTTTGGCGAACTCCCAGGCGGCGAGGTAGTTCCAGCGGGCGCCGCCGGACGTCTTGGGGTTGGGCGTGATGACGGCCACGCCAGGACGAACCAAGTCGTTCCAGTCGCGGATGGCTTTCGGGTTGCCCTTGCGAACCAGAAACACGATGGTCGCGGTGTAAGTTGAACAATTTGCCTTCAGGCGCTTTTACCAGTCTGCGGGCACCAGCTTGCCGTTGACTGCCAGCGCGTCGATCTCACTGGCCAGCGCTCGCGTGACCACATCGGCCTCAGGCCCATCGATGACCGAACGGGCCTGTTCGCCCGAGCCGCCGTGAGACCGCTTGATGTTGACGTCTTGTCCGGCTTTGGCTTTCCAGTATTTGGCGAAGGCTGCGTTGAATTTAGTGTGTAACTCGCCCGTCGGGTCGTAAGAGGCGTTGGGCAGCGTCACCGCAGCACCCTGTGCAAGTGCCGGATCGGTCCAGCGCGACAGACCCACTCCCACCGCGGTGCCCCCTGCGAGCGAAGCGCAAAGGTTGATAAAGTGGCGTCTTGAGAACATGAAAGGCGGGTCCTGGTTGGTGCGCTCGTTGCGAGCCCTTGCTTTGGATTCTGAAAGCTTTCTATCAAAACAAAATAATAATAAAATACAGTTTTGTTATTCTATTTAAGTCTAACGTCACCGAAAGAGTCACTCAATGGCACGTTCCGTCCAATGCATCAAGCTCGGCAAAGAGTCCGAAGGGCTGGATTTCCCCCCCTACCCTGGCGCACTGGGGAAAAGAATCTGGGAAGAAGTCAGCAAAGAAGCTTGGGCTGGGTGGATGAAGCAGCAAACCATGCTGGTCAATGAAAACCGGTTGAACCTTGCGGATGCCAGAGCCCGTCAGTACCTTGCGCGTCAGATGGAGAACCATTTTTTCGGCAGCGGTTCGGACCCGGTGGCCGGCTACGTTCCGCCTACCGCTTAGGGTTCTTTGCAGTACCCACTGCGGTCCCTGCGTTCTGTGATCGGCCGGGCTGCGCAAACGCATGGCTGAGCCGGTGCAATGGAAGGCGGACGGCAGCCCGGAGGGCAGCCCCTACAGTCCGCGCTTCCAGGACCGCTACCGCAGCGAACACGGCGGCATGGAGCAGGCGCGCGAGGTCTTCTTCAAGGGCAGCGGGCTTCCCGGCCTTTGGTCCGGACAGCAACAGTGGTGCATCCTGGAAAACTGTTTCGGTCTGGGCCTGAATTTCGCCGTGGCTTGGCAGGCCTGGAAGGCCGACCCCGACCGTCCGAAACTGCTGCATTTCGTCTCGACCGAGGCGCATCCGGTGAGTGCGGCAGATTTGTTGCGCGCCGGTGCAGCCCAACCCGAACTGTTGCCCCTGTTTCGGCAACTGGCTGAACAATTCTGGGGCTTGCTTCCCGGTGTGCACCGGCTTGTTTTCGAGGGCGGAAGCGTCTTGCTGACGCTGCTGGTCGGAGACGCAACCTCCATGCTGCGCAAACAGCAACTGCAGGCCGACACGTTGTATCTGGACGGGTTCAGTCCGGATCGCAACCCCGGCATGTGGGACCTTCGAATCTGCAAGTCGCTGGCGCGTTGCTGCCGTCGGGGCGCCCGGCTGGCCACCTGGACGGTGGCGCGCAGCGTGCGCGATGCACTGGCCCAGAGCGGCTTCTCGGTTCAAAAGGCGCCGGGTGTGGCCCCGAAACGCGACAGCCTGCAGGGCGCATTCAACCCCGACTGGCCGGTGCACCACCGCGCCGTTGCGCCAGCGGCGCAAAAGCCTGCCCGCTGTGCAGTGATTGGCGCCGGACTGGCTGGCGCAGCGGTGGCAGCCAGCTTGGCCAGAAGGGGCTGGCGTGTGCAGGTTCTCGACGGTGGAGCGGCGCCTGCGAGTGGCGCGTCAAGTCTGCCCGTAGGGGTACTGGCCGCGCATGTATCACCCGACGACTCGGTGCTGTCCAGACTGTCGCGCAGCGGTGTGCGCGCGACGCTGCAGCAGGCCCAGGCGGGGCTGCAAGGCGGTGAAGGCTGGGCGCGAACCGGCGTGCTCGAGCGTAGCCTCGGCGATGCGCCGCGCCGGCCACCGGCCGACTGGCTGACCGACGCAGATGCAGGCGCAACGTCGCCCTTCGCTGCGGCTTGCCGCGACTGGCTGACGCCCGCCGATGCGGCGCAACTGGCGCTGTGCCAGCTCGACGCGAGCACGCCTGCCTTGTGGCATGCCCGGGCTGCTTGGATCAAGCCGGCGGCATTGGTGGGCGCCTGGTTGAACACGCCGGGCGTCCAGTTTCAGGCCGGCTCCCAAGTGGCCCGCCTGGTCCGCAATAGCGTCGGGTATGGTGGCGACGAAGCCAGGCGCGCCTGGCAGTTGCAAGATGACGACGGGCGCACGCTGGCGACGGCCGAGCTGGTAGTGCTGGCCGCCGGTTGGGCGAGTGCAAGTCTGGCCGTGACCGCCGACCTGGCTGACCAGCCCGACGTTTCCGGGGTGGCCGTTGCCGATGGGTCCAGCTCCCAGCAGTTTTTCTCGCCCGCGGTCGCCCGCGCGCCCTGTCCACTGGCCTTGCAGGCGGTGCGCGGTCAAGTGCTGTGCGGCGTGCACGAGGCTGCAGACTTTGCTTCGACGCTGCCGCCTTTCCCCGTCAATGGAATGGGAAGTCTGATTCCAAAGGTGCCGCTGCCCGGCGAACCGGGCGACGCCTTGAAATTTGGCTGGCTTTGTGGCGCGACTTACGAGCGCGCGAGCGCCGACGACAGCGTGAGGCCCGAGGACGACGACACCAACAAAATGCAGCTTCGAGCCTTGCTCCCCCGACTGGCAAACGTTTTGCTGGGCAAGAGCGAGGGGCCTGCAGCCTCCACACAGGCTTGGGCAGGCGTGCGCTGCACCACACCCACCCACCTGCCGTCGCTGGGGCCGCTTCACCGGCAGACAGACGCTGGCGAGCAGGAAATCGGGGGCGTCTGGGTGTGTACCGGAATGGGGTCGCGCGGCCTGACTTTTTCGGCCCTGTGCGGCGAGTTGCTGGCGGCCCGGATTCACGGCGAACCGCTGCCGGTTGAAGATCGATTGGCGCGCGCGATGCTGCCGCGCTACGCCGCAGCGGCAAGCCACAGCAATTTTCCGGTTAGCGCCCCGCTTAATTCATAACCGACGTAACCCGGCCGTAAGCGGCCAGCGATCCCATCTTGATTCCACGCGGATGGCATGGGAGTCTCGTGTCCACCTAAATTCTCCGTGGACACGTGACCACTATGCTGAATCAGATCAGCGACGGCCGTCGGTGCCGCCGCACTCACAGCAGC
>JAJAYS010000304.1 GCA_026786065.1 Polaromonas sp. | reverse complement strand
GCCGTATACCATTGCGCCGGACGTGCAAACGCGTGTGCCGCTGCTGACCTGGCTGTCGCCGGGCTTTGCCAGCAGTTTCGGCATCGACACGGCTTGCTTGCGCTCCCGGTCGGACTTGCCACTAAGCCACGACAACCTGTTTCACTCGATGCTGGGGGTGTTGGACATCGGCACGCAGGTCTATGACGCGAAGCTCGACCTGTTCGCGCCGTGCCGACCGCTGCCCGCCCAACCAGCATTGCCCGAGCCGCCCGCGTTGACGGTCAAATTGCCTCAAACCGCACTGTGACGATCAGGCCCACGCCGCTGGCGCCGGTACTCAATGCAATCTCGGCGCCGTGCCGAAGCGCAACTTCGCGAACGATGGCCAAGCCGAGTCCGCTGCCCGTACCCTGGTGCGACGCCACATAGGGCATTCGCTCTGCGGCGTTTTCGTCAAGGTCGGTCGGCACCCGGTAAAAGCGCTCGAAAACCTTAGCTCTCTCGGATTCGGCGATGCCTGGCCCGTCGTCGCGGACGCTGAGCCAGGCATGCAGGCCATCGCTGCGGGCTTCGACATCAATGCGGCCGCCACCGGGTGTGTGGCGCAGGGCGTTATCAACCAGATTCCCGAGCAGGATGCCCAGTTGCTCCCGGTCTGCAAACACGCCCACCGGTTGGTCGGCAATCGCACCCAGGTCAATCTGCCGCTGCTCGGCGCTGGCGCTGAAGCGGGCGACGGTTCCCCGCACCAGCAGTGCGAGGTCAATTTTCGTGCGGTGAAGGTCCGGAGTTTCCGGTGCCAGCCGGGACAGTTGCAGAAGCTGCTCGACCAGTCGCTGGGCACGGGCAATGCCAGAGCCCAGGCTTGCAATGGCAGTCTCGCGCTCGGTGGGGCTGGCCGCCTGTTCGAGCAAATGCAATTGCAGACGCAGCGCGGCGACCGGCGTGCGCAATTCGTGTGCCGCATCGGCAAGAAAATCGCGTTGTACCGTCAGGGCTTTGCCCAAGCGCTGCATCAGGTCGTTGATGGCGAGGATCAGTGGCTGGAGTTCGGGTGGATGCGCGGTCAAATTGATCGCGTGAAGCGACGCAACGCTGCGCGAGGTGATTTCGCCCGCCGCGCTGGTCAGGGTTCCCAGACCCCGCTGGAGCGCCAGGCTGAGCAGACCCGCCAGCACAAGCAGCAAAAAAAGGGCTGGCAGCAAAATGGCCGATACGGTTTCGCGCGCCAGGGCCTTGCGCGCCCGTTCGCGTTGCGCCGCCTGAACGATCCCGGTGTCGAGAACGATGGTGTAGAGGTACCAGTTCTCGCCCGCGATTTTGATCGTGCTCAATCCGCTGCGCGACAAAAACGGAATGGCGGTACCGTCACCCGATTGATAAATCGGCACACCCTCACGGGTCCAGGCCGCAGTGACGAAACCAAAATCGCCGTGATCGTCCAATATCGGCGGCAGCGGGTCCGTGCTGCGCAAGCGTGGTGCCGGAACGCGGGTGCCGTGATGGCTTGCCACCGCCAGCGCGACCTGTCGGAGATTGTCTTCAAACACGTCGTCGAGCTCGTGTGTCAGGATGAACCAGGACCCGCCGGCCAGCAGCAGGGTGCCTGCTGCCAGCGCGCTCATGGCCAGCAGCAGTACGCGGTGGCGGATCGACGGAACGGCTGAGAGGGCTTTCAAGTGGCTTTCAGTTTGCAGGCGCCGGCTGTACGGTGGGTGCATCGTTGGTTCATACTGACGGCGCGACAACTTTGTAGCCGACCCCGCGCACATTGCGGATCACCTCGGCGCCGAGCTTGCGCCGCAGGTTGTGCAGATGCACCTCTACCGCGTTGCTGGCGATTTCTTCGTTCCAGCCATACAGCGAAGTTTCGAGCTTTTCGCGCGACAGCACCGCTCCGGGTTGCTGCATCAGCAACTCCAGCAGCGAAAACTCCCGCGCTGACAGCTTGACTTCGATCTTGGCCAGCGTGACCTCACGGCGCACCGGATCGAGTTGCAGCAAACCGCATTGCAGCATCGGGGTCGCGGTGCCGGCACGACGCCGCAGCAGCGAGCGCACGCGGGCAACCAGTTCGTCCAGGTCAAAGGGTTTGACGAGGTAGTCGTCGGCCCCGGCGTTCAGGCCGGCCACGCGGTCGGCTACCGCGTCGCGGGCGGTGACGATCAGGACTGGCAGAGCGGCGTCACGGCGCCGCAGGGCCCTCAGCACCGTCATGCCGTCGCTGCCCGGCAGGCCCAGGTCGAGCAGTACCAAGTCATAGGTACTGCCGCGCACGGCGGTTTCGGCGCTGTTCCCCGTCGTCGCCCAATCGACGGTGAAGCCGGCCGCCTGCAGACACTGCACCAGAGCTCGGCCAATCATGTCGTCGTCTTCGACCAGCAGCAGCCTCATGGTGTGGGATGCTCCGCTTGCTTGCCAGCCACGAAAGAGAGCAACTGGGAGGTTAAATCGAGCTGACCCAACAGGCTTGCCTTGGCGTTGGCCACGCAGCTCCGCCAGTTTTCTGCATCCAGCATCGGCAAGGTATCGACTGCTCCATTCCAGCTCCGGTAGAAATTGCGCATCGAGACCGGAGCCTCGAGCATCGCGAGAAAAGCCTCGACTTTGCCCAAATGGGTGTCGTCGGTCTGCGGGTAGGCCTGCCACACAAAAGGGCGTCCGGCCCAGAGCGAGCGCACCAGCGAATCTTCACCACGGACAAAATTGACGGCGCAGGCCCAGAGCAACCGATCGAAATCGATCTGGCTCAACGGCTCAAGATGGGTGAGCGACAGCAACCCGCGCGCCCGGGTCAGCTTTAGCAGTTCACGATCAGTCTTGAGAATCCCGCGCACTGCGGCACTGGCCCGGCCCGCCGTCACCATCAGGCGCACCGGTGCGCCGTGCAAGCCGCTGGCTGCAAGCTGTTCAAGCAATGCCCGGAGAAGCGTTGGTTCGTAGCAAAACAGGCTGATGTGCTGCTCGGGCTTGGCGTCTTCCCGCGCGCCACCAAATCGCGCCAGCCAGGCGTCGGCGTCGAAGGCGTCTTGCTGCCCTGAAAGCGAAAGTTCACGCAGCAGCCCGCCGGTTTCGGAGGTGAAGCCCGGATAAAAAAACCATTTCGTCGCGCCTGCGCCAGGCCCGTATGCAACCGGCGACGGCAGCGCGTGGCTGCGTCCGGCGTATGCCTCTGCAGACAGGTATTCAAGGT
>JAJAYS010000303.1 GCA_026786065.1 Polaromonas sp. | reverse complement strand
CGTCGTCGCCCGACGGGTCGGCGTGCGCCAGCGCGCGGCCCAGCGCGGCGGCGTCCTCGATGGCCATGCCGGCGCCCTGCGCCAGATACGGCCGCATCGGGTGGGCCGCATCGCCGAGCAGGGCAACCCGCCCGCCCGCCATGTGCGCAGCGCTACGCACCGGTGGCCGGTCGTACATCACCCACAAGCTCCATTCCTCGACCGACGCGATGCGCTCCTGCAGCGCAGTACAGGCGCCGCTGAGCCCGGCGCGCAGATCGTCCGCGCTGGCCTGCTGGTCCCAGGCCGGCAGACCGTGCTCACCGGCGTCGGGTGCGCCATGCACAAAGGCCACCAGATTGAGCCAGTCGCCACCGCGCACCGGGTAGTGCACGACATGCATGCGCGGCCCGAGCCAGACGGTGACGTCGCGCGAGCGCAGCGCATCGGGCAGGCCGGCCTGCGGCAACAGTGCCCGCAAAGCCAGGTGCCCGGTGCGCTGCGGCAAACCGTCGCCGAGCCACTGCGCGCGCACCGCGCTCCACAAGCCGTCTGCACCGATCAGCGCGTCGCACTCCAGCGCCAGCCGGGCCGCCGGTTGAACCGTCACGCCGGCATCGGTCTGGCTGAACGACTCGATCGGGCGATCCAGATACAGGCGGGCGTCGGTCTGGCGCAGGGCGGCCAGCAGCACCGCATGCAGATCGGCCCGGTGCATCGTCAGGTACGGCGCGCCGTAACGTCGGACCATTGCTGGCCCCAGACTCAGCCCGGCCAGCAATTCGCCCGACAGCGCACTGCGGACCTGCAGACGCTCGGGCACCGCTGCAAGCGACGACAGGTCATCGGCCAGGCCCCAATGCTGCAGCACCTTGACCACGTTCGGCCCCAGTTGCAGACCGGCGCCGATGGCGCTGAAAGCGCCTGATTTTTCGAGAACGCGGACATCCCAGCCGGCCCGGGCCACGGCCAGCGCCGCCGCCAGCCCGCCTATGCCGCCGCCGGCGACGATGGCCCGCAGGCGCCTGCCCGAAGGGTCATCCACCGGCGGGCCCTGCCGGCCGACCGGCAGCGCCGGGCATGCGCAGCCGTATCACTGCGCCAGCACCTGCCGCAGCACGAAGGGCAAAATGCCGCCGCTAAGGTAGTAATCGACCTCGATCGGGGTGTCGATGCGCAGCGTCGCTGCGACTTCCAACCTCGTGCCGTCGGCGCGGGTGACGATCAGCAGCGCGTCGCTCTGCGGCGCCAGCTCCGGGTGCGGAATCACATCGACGCATTCGGAGCCATCCAGGCGTAGCAGCTCCCAGGATTCGCCCGACTTGAACTGCAACGGCAGCACCCCCATTCCGACCAGGTTGCTGCGGTGGATGCGCTCGAAACTGCGGGCCACGACGGCTTTGATACCGAGCAGTTGCGTGCCTTTGGCGGCCCAGTCGCGGGACGAGCCGGTGCCGTACTCCTCGCCGGCAAAAATCACCGTCGGCGTGCCCGCCGCCACGTAGCGCATCGCGGCGTCGTAGATAAACATTTTTTCGCCCCCGGGCTGGAACAGCGTCACGCCGCCCTCTTCGCGGCTGCCGTCGGCGGCCGGCGGCAGCATCAGGTTTTTGATGCGGACGTTGGCAAAAGTGCCGCGCATCATCACCTCATGGTTGCCCCGGCGCGCGCCGTAGCTGTTGAAGTCGCTCTTGCCCACGCCGTGCGCCTGCAGCCACAGGCCAGCCGGTGAACTGGCCTTGATGCTGCCGGCCGGCGAGATGTGGTCGGTGGTGATCGAGTCACCGAACAGCGCCATGATGCGGGCGTTCTTGACCGAAACGCCATCGCCTTCACTGCCCGGCGATCCCTTTGCCGTATCTTTTTGGCTTTCGGACTGCGAAATACGGGCGTTAACAGCTCCTTTTTCCATAGTGAAATGGTCAAAGAACGGCGGCTCCGCGATGTAGGTGCTGATTGGCCAGGTGTAGGTGTTGCCGGTCACGCTGCCGATTTTTTCCCAGAGTTTTCCGGGCTCGGTTTTGATCTTGGCATAGTTGGCTCGGTAGGCCTCGCCGTTCATTGCATGGTCCATAAGGGCTTCGATTTCGGCGGCGCTCGGCCAGATGTCGCCAAGGTACACATCCCGCAACTTCCCATCCTTGCCCTTGCCTTTGCCGACCGGCTCGGTCATCAGGTCGCGCAGCACCGTGCCGGCAATCGCGTAGGCGACCACCAGCGGCGGGCTCGCCAGAAAATTGGCCTTCAGGCTGGGGTGGATGCGCGCCTCAAAATTGCGGTTGCCCGACAGCACCGCCGCGCAAACCAGGTCGCTGTTGTTGATGGCTTCGTTTATCTCCGGCGTCAAGTCACCGGAATTGCCGATGCAGGTGGTGCAACCGTAGCCGGCAAGCGCGAAGCCGAGCTTCTCAAGATAGGGCATCAACCCGGTCTCGGTCAGGTATTCGGTGACGATGCGTGAGCCCGGTGCCAGCGAGGTCTTGATGTGCGGCTGCACCCGCAGGCCCGCCTGCACGGCTTTTTTGGCCAGCAGACCGGCGGCCAGCAGCACGCTTGGGTTGGAGGTGTTGGTGCAGCTGGTAATGGCGGCGATCAACACGTCGCCATTGCCGATGCTGATGCCGCCTGGTGAATGGGCGGCGGCGGCGGCCGGCCCGCCCAGTGCCTGCGCCAAAGTGGGCCGGTTGCCCTCCATCTCCACAACAGCGCGGGGCGCACCCGCAGGCATAGGCGGTGCGCCCGGTGGCGTATCGGGCCGGCCTTCACCGGTCTGCCTGAGTTGATGGCGGGTTAGCAGCATCCCCGCCGGCTGGTTGAAGCCGTTGTCGGCGGCCGGCTGGCTGTACAGCGCGGCGAACTGGCGCGCCACGTCGCCAAGCTCGATCCGGTCCTGCGGCCGCTTAGGTCCAGCCAGACTGGGGGTGACATCACCCAGGTTCAGCCGCACCACCTGCGAATAATCAATGTCTCCGGCACTGGCCACGCCGAACAGCCCCTGCGCACGAAAGTAAGCCTCGAAGGCCTCGATCTCGAGCTCGCTGCGCCCGGTGCCGCGAAAGTAAGCCAGGGTTTTTTCGTCGACCGGAAAAAACCCCATCGTCGCGCCGTATTCGGGAGCCATGTTGCCTATGGTCGCGCGGTCGGGCAGGCTCAGGGTGCGCGTGCCTTCGCCAAAAAATTCGACGAACTTGCCGACGACTTTCTCTTTGCGCAAAGTCTCGGTAACGCGCAGCACCAGGTCGGTCGCCGTGACCCCTTCCCTCAACTGGCCGCTCAGCTCAAAACCGACCACGTCGGGCGTCAGGAAGTAAACCGGCTGGCCAAGCATCGCGGCCTCGGCCTCGATGCCGCCTACCCCCCAGGCGACGACGCCGATGCCGTTGATCATCGTGGTGTGGCTGTCGGTGCCGACCAGCGAGTCGGGGTAGTACACCCCGGCTGCCGTTTCGTGAACCCCACGCGCCAGATATTCGAGGTTGACCTGGTGCACGATGCCAAAGCCCGGCGGCACCACCCGGAAGGTGTCGAAGGCCTGCATGCCCCACTTCATGAACTCGTAGCGCTCCCGGTTGCGCTGGAATTCGAGCTTCATGTTCAGGTCGATGGCGCTCTTTTTGCCGTAGTGATCGACCATGATCGAATGATCGACCACCAGATCGACCGGCACCAGCGGCTCGATCTTTTCAGGGTTCATGCCAAGCCGCACGGCGGTGCTGCGCATTGCCGCCAGATCGGCCAGTAGCGGCACGCCGGTGAAGTCCTGCAACACGACGCGCGCGACAACGAAGGGGATCTCTTGCGTCCGGCTGGAATTGGGCTGCCAGTTGGCCAGTTGTTCGACGTGCTCGGCCGTCACACGCTGGCCATCGCAATGGCGCAGAAGCGCCTCCAGAATGATGCGCAGCGACACCGGCAACCGCGCCACATTCGGAAACTCCCTGGTAAGCGCCGGCAGCGAGAAAAACCGGCCTGAAACGCCGCTGGCGGTTTTGAAGGTCTTGAGAGTGGGAGCGAAAGCATGCCGCATTGCGACCTCCTGATGGTTCGGATCCGGTTCATTGTGCCGAGTTCACCAGACGAGACGACCGATGCCGGGTATGGCCCCACGCCTTTCGCCTTTGTGCCCTGGCGGTCTGTAAAAGCCCGGCGAGCGAGCAGAAAAAGAACGGGCAAAAGTAGCGATCCCGGCTGACAGCGGCGAGGCCCGCCTGCCGATAGGGGGCGCGCTGCGCTTGGGGGACGCTAAATGTTTCAACCACGCCTATCCAACTTTAAACTGGAGAACCCATGAGCAACAGCAGTGAGCGCGAAACCCTTTGGGACCTGATCAAGGACATCAAATTCGGCATGTTCACCCACCGCCATGCGGACGGTCGCCTGCACAGCCACCCTCTGACCACGCAAAACAAGTCGATGGACGAAGGGTCTGTTCTGTACTTCTTTGTGCCGCGTTCGGGCGAGATCGCGCAGCGCATCGTGTCCGATGGCAAGGTCAACGTGGCTTATGCCGACCCCGACTCTGACCGCTATGTGTCGGTTTCGGGCAATGCCGCTCTGCTGGAAGACCAGGCCAAGAAGGAAGCACTTTTTTCCAGCATGACCAAAGCCTGGTTTCCCGGCGGCGCCACCGATCCGAACCTCGGTCTGGTCGCCGTGCAGATGGACCATGCAGAGTACTGGGACGTCAAGGAAAGCAAGATGGTGCAACTCGGAAAGATTGCCACGGCAGCCATCACAGGCAATCGGCCGGAGCTGGGCGAACACGGCAAGCTCAATTTGTCCTGAGCTTTCCGGGGCCTTGCCCGGACACCGAAAACGAGCCGGGCGCCAGCAGCGTCCGGCTTTTTTTCGTTTTGCGGCGACGCGCGCCTTCCGACATCCGGCTGCGCCGTGAAGCACAGCGTCTTTTACGAATTAGCTTATTTGCATAAGCGGCCAACGAATATGTAGTTTGTGATCTAAGGCGCGAAAGCTACATTCTTCGTTCTGATCAGACTTGCCGAGCCTGGTGCGCACTGCGTGCCATGAAAGCTAAAACTGCATGTACCTCTACACCGAATTCGACCGTCAGTTCATCAAAGCCAGGGCAGCTCAATACCGCGATCAACTCGGGCGTTGGCAAACCGGCCAGCTTTCCGAGGACGAATTCAAGCCGCTGCGTTTGCAAAACGGCTGGTACGTGCAGCGCTACGCGCCAATGCTGCGGGTTGCGGTGCCGTATGGCGAGCTGTCCAGCGCCCAACTGCGCGTGCTGGCGACCATCGCCCGGGACTACGACAAACCCGACGAGGCGCTGTTTACCAAAGCGCAGCAGGCGCAGGACCAGCTCGGCGCGGTCCCGCTCAAAACCGGCGGCTCGGTGGCGTCGAAGCTGGGCCAGGGCTACGCCCATTTCACGACCCGGCAGAACCTCCAGTACAACTGGATTCCCCTAGACAAATCGGCCGATGTGATGGATCTGCTGGCGTCGGTGGACATGCACGGCATCCAGACCAGCGGCAACTGCATCCGCAACATCACCAGCGACGAGCGGGCCGGCATTGCGGTCGATGAAGTCGCCGACCCGCGGCCCTTTGCTGAAATTTTGCGTCAGTGGAGCACTCTGCACCCCGAGTTCGCGTTTTTGCCGCGCAAGTTCAAGATCGCCATCACCGGCGCCGTCGAAGATCGCGCCGCAACCGCCTGGCACGACGTGGGCCTGCAACTGGTGCGAAACGCAGCCGGTGAACTGGGCTTCCGGGTTGGCGTGGGCGGCGGCATGGGCCGCACACCGATTATTGCGACCACCATCCGCGAGTTCCTGCCTTGGGATCAGGTGCTCAATTACATCGAAGCCATTGTTCGCGCCTACAACCGGTTCGGCCGTCGCGACAACATCTACAAAGCGCGCATCAAGATTTTGGTGAAAGCCGAGGGCCAGCGCTACATCGACCAGGTCGAAGCGGAATACCGCGACATCGTCCAGCTCGACGGCGCGCCGCACACTATCACCCAAGGCGAACTCGACCGCGTTTCGGCAGGTTTCGCGGCGCCCGACCGCGCCAGCGGCGGCGTGACGACGCACGAGAAGATCGCCACACTTTTGCGCGCTGCGGCGACCGAAGATATCGAGTTCGGCCGCTGGCTGGCCCAAAACGTGGCGCCGCACAAAAATCCGGCCCTGCGCATCGTGACACTGTCGTTCAAACGTCTGGGCCACGCGCCGGGGGACGCCACAGCCGATCAGCTCGACGCGGCTGCGGAGCTGGCAGACCGGTTCAGCGCCGGCGAGGCTCGCGTGACGCACGACCAGAACCTGGTGCTGCCATGGGTGCGCTGCGACCAACTCCCCGCGCTGTGGAACGCAGGCAAGGCGCTCGGCCTGGCGCGCTCGAACATTCGCCTGCTGACCGACATGATTGCCTGCCCCGGCGGCGACTTCTGCTCGCTGGCCAACGCGCGCTCCCTGCCGTTGGCCGAGGCGATCACCCAGCGCTACCAGGACCTCGACGAGCTGCACGACCTTGGCGAAATCGACCTGCACATCAGCGGCTGCATCAACTCCTGCGGCCACCACCACAGCGGCCATATCGGCATTCTCGGTGTCGATAAAGACGGCAAGGAGTGGTATCAGATCACGCTGGGCGGCTCAGACGGCTCGGCGCTGTCGAGCGCGCCGGTTGCCGGCAAGGTCGTTGGCCCGTCGTTCTCTGCAGCCGAAGTGCCCGAGGTGATCGAAGCACTGCTGGGCACCTACCGCGCGCAGCGCCTGGCCCTGGCCGAACGTAGCGAAACCTTCATCGCAACCCTGCGGCGCGTGGGGGTGGAACCGTTCAAGGCGGCCGCCAACGCCGCGCGCTTCGCCGCCACCGATTCAACTCCCGCCGACGCCGATGCGCAAGCCGCCTGAAAGCCCAATCGCTATGAAACTTATAGCTGCATGCGCCTGTGAAATAACGGCAAAAGACCAAAACGACTCACAAACTTTGCGCCTGAGCAACACCGAAGATCCACGCGATCACCCACTCGCCGGGATAGCGCGCATCGATCTCCATTTCCCCAAATTCAGCGATGGCCGGGCCTTCAGCCAGGCATTTTTGCTGAGCCGCCGGCTCGACTTCAAGGGCGAGATTCGGGCCACCGGTGACGTGCTGGTTGACCAGCTCGCGCAGATGCAGCGCAGCGGTTTTACCTGCGCGGCGCTGCGGGCCGACCAGGATCTGGCGCTGGCCGAACGGGTGCTGGCAAGCTATCCAGGTCAGCGCGCCGGCAGTTATCAGGGTGATGCGGTGCGCGCGCACCCGCGTTTCGCGGCAGTGTCAGCGTGATAACCACACCGGAGCTCCGCGCAGCTGAATCCAGCCAGGCCAACGCGGTCGCGATGTACGCCTTCAAGACCGACGGCTTCGAGCACAAGCTCGCCGCCACCCAAGTGCTGCTGCGCGATGCCGACGCGCGCTATTCGCCGCTGGCCCAGGCATCCAGTCTCGGGGCCGAGGACATGGTTATCACGCACCTGCTCGCCAGCTTGCAGCTAGACGCCAGCATCTTCGTGCTCGACACCGGCATGCTCCACCGGCCGACGCTGGATTTGATCGGGCGCGCCGAAGCGCACTACGGCCGCATCTTCGAGGTCTACCGGCCGGACCCGCAAGCAGCCAGCGACTTTGTTGCCGAACATGGCGACGACGCGATGCGCCGCAGTGTCGATCTGCGCAAGGCCTGTTGCGGGTTGCGCAAGGTCGAGCCACTGGCGCGCGCCCTCGCCGGTAAAAACGGTTGGCTGACCGGGCTGCGCCGCGAGCAATCTGGTTCCCGCGCAGCGGTGCCGGACGTGGAAATGCAGCACGTTGTGGTAGGCAAAGTGCTGATCGCCAGGGCCAAGGTCAATCCGCTTGCCGACTGGACCTGGGGCGAGGTGTGGCATTTCATCGCGCTCGAAGGCATCCCCTACAACCCGCTGCACGATGCGTTTTTTCCGAGTATCGGCTGCGCGCCCTGCACCCGCGCCATTACTCCCGGTGAAGATTTCCGCGCCGGCCGCTGGTGGTGGGAATCCGAAAACGCCAAAGAGTGCGGACTGCACGTTTCCGCGCACACAAGCCAGGCGCCGACCTCAGCCATCATCCCCTAAGGCAGATTCCCGCATGAACGCACGCGCCGAAGCTGCCCTGCTGACCCACGCGCAACCCGAACTCCGGGCGCAGGCCCACCCTGAGCCGGTGTTAAGCAACGCCCATCTCGACGCGCTTGAGGAAGAAGCGGTCTTCATATTGCGCGAGGTCGCGGCGGCGTTCGAGCGGTCGGTGCTGCTGTTCTCGGGAGGAACAGACTCCCTGGTGCTGCTCAAATGCGCCGAGAAAGCCTTTGTTGACAGCCAGCGCGGCAGCCGCATCCCTTACCCGCTGGTGATGATCGACACCGGCCAGAACTTCCACGAGCTCACCGACTTTCTCGACAAGCGGGCCCTCCAGCTCGGAGCCGATCTGATCGTGCGCAGCGTCGAAGACTCGATGCAGCGCGGCACCGTGCGCCTGGCACACGCCGGTGAGTCGCGCAATGTGCATCAGTCGTTCACCCTGCTCGAAGCGATCGAGGAGCACCGCTTCGACGCGCTGATCAGCGGGGCGCGGCGCGACGAAGAAAAAGCCCGCGCCAAGGAGCGCATTTTTTCGCACCGTGACGCCTTCGGCCAGGGGCAGCCAAAAGACCAGCGGCCCGAGTTGTGGAGCCTGTTTAACACCCGGCTGCAACCCGGCGAGCACCTTCGGGTGTTTCCGATTTCAAACTGGACCGAGCTCGACGTGTGGCAGTACATCGAGCGCGAGAACATTGCCTTGCCATCGCTGTACTACGCCCACAGGCGCCAGGTTGTCGAACGCAAAGGCCTCCTGTGCCGGTAACCGATTTGACCCCGCTGCGCCCCGGCGAGCAGGCCATGGAGAAAACCGTACGCTTTCGCACCGTGGGCGACATCATCTGCACCTGCCCGGTAGAAAGCCCGGCGGCCGATGCGGCTGCCGTCGTATTGGAAACCGTTTCAGCCAGTGTCAGCGAGCGCGGCACGACCCGGATGGACGACAAGACATCGGATGCGTCGATGGAAAAACGCAAGAAAGAGGGTTATTTTTGATGCGTGCCGACACGCTTGACCGCACAGCCCCCACCGACAGCGACTGCGCTGAGCAGCCAGATACACAGGGCGCGCTGCGCTTCATCACCTGCGGCAGCGTCGATGACGGCAAATCGACCCTGCTAGGCCGGCTTGTGGTGGACAGCCGCGTCGTGCTGCAAGACCAGCTGGCCAGTGTGCAGCGCAGCGGGCAGGCCGACCTGGCACTGCTCACCGACGGCCTGCAAGCCGAGCGCGAGCAGGGCATCACCATCGACCTGGCTTATCGCTATTTCAACACCGCCGCCCGAAAATTCGTGATAGCCGACGCACCCGGCCATGAGCAGTACACGCGCAACATGGTGACCGCCGCCTCCAGCGTCGACGCCGCTGTGGTGCTGGTCGATGCCACCAAGCTGCGCTGGCAGGATGCCCTGCCCGCCCTGCTCCCGCAAACGCGCCGCCATTCTCTGCTGGTCAAGCTGCTGCGCGTCCCTTCCATCGTCTTTGCGGTCAACAAGCTCGACGCGTTGGACCAGCCAGAACTGGCCTTTGTGCATATTCGCGCGGCGCTGCTGCAGTTTGCAGAAGCGGCCGGCATCGCCGTCCAGGCCATCGTCCCGGTGTCGGCGCTGCTTGGCACCAATGTCGTCGATGCCGTACCGGGTTGGTGCGGCTACCACGGTCCGAGCT
>JAJAYS010000302.1 GCA_026786065.1 Polaromonas sp. | reverse complement strand
GTATCAGGGCCTGCCAGCCAAACCAGGCTCCGAGCGCCGCAAAAAGCTTGAAGTCGCCATAGCCCATGCCCTCTTTGCCGCTTATGAGCTTGAAGGCCCAGTACACAGCCCAGAGTGAAAGATAACCCGCCACAGCGCCCCAGACCGCAGATTCCAGGGTCAGCGCGGGGTTCCACCGCAGCGCGGCGACGATCAAGCCGCTCCATAGCAGCGGTAACGTGAGGTTGTCGGGCAATAAGGTGGTGTCCCAGTCGATCAGCGCAAGTGCGAGCAGGACAGCGGAAAACGCGCACCAAGCCAGCGCGGTTACCGTCCAGCCCCAGCGCCAGGCGCAGTAGAAAAAAAGCGCACCGGTGGTGGCCTCGACGACCGGATACCGCACACCGAACGGCGTACCACATGCCGAACACTTGCCGCGCAAGGCCAGGTAACTCAGAACCGGAACGTTTTCGTACCAGCGGATGACATGCCCGCAGTTCGAGCAGCGCGAGCGTGGCGCCAGCAGGCTGAGAGTTTGAACAGGGCCGTCGAGCCGGTTGTCCCCACCCGAATTTTCAGCGCACTCAGCGGCCCACTGCTGCTCCATAATTTTGGGTAAGCGATAAATGACAACGTTCAGGAAGCTGCCGATCAACAAGCCAAAAAGCGCCGCCAGCCCGGCCGCTAGTTCCGGCGAGCCTCCAATGAAATCCATTAAACGACTTGACCCAACTTGAAAATCGGCAAGTACATCGACACCACGATGCCGCCGATCAAGGTTCCCAGAAACACGATGATGATCGGCTCCATCAGGCTCGACAGGCCGGCGACCATTTCATCGACTTCGGCCTCGTAAAAATCCGCGGCCTTACCCAGCATGTGGTCGAGCGCGCCGGACTCTTCGCCGATGGCGCACATCTGGAGAACCATACTGGGAAAAAGATTGGCGTTCGTCATGGCGGCCGTCAAACTGGTGCCGGTGGACACTTCTTGCTGAATCCGCTCGGTCGCATCGGCATACAGCGAATTGCCTGAGGCCCCGCCAACCGAATCCAGTGCCTCGACCAGCGGAACGCCGGCTGCGAACATGGTGGAAAGCGTGCGCGTCCAGCGTGCGATACACGACTTTTCGATCAACGTCCCGAATACCGGCACCTTCAGTAACAAACGGTCCATGAATTTCTGAACCCGCTCGCTCCGCCGCCAGGCCTGCATGAAAAAGTAAATGCCCCCGCCTATGCCTCCAAAAATCAACCACCAGTACGCGATGAACGCCTCGCTCAGCGCCATCACGAACAGCGTGGGTGCGGGCAAATCGGCACCAAATGAGGAAAAAACACTTTTGAATGCCGGAATCACAAAAATCATGATGACTGCCACCACGACGAAAGCCACGACCACCACCGAAATCGGGTACATCAGGGCCGACTTGATCTTCGACTTGATCGCCTCGGTTTTCTCCATATACACCGCAAGCCGGTCAAGCAGGGCTTCAAGAATACCTGCGGCTTCGCCCGCCTCGACAAGGTTGCAGTACAGCGCGTTGAAATACAGCGGGTACTTTCGAAATGCGGCGCTCAACGATGTGCCGGTTTCGACATCGGTGCGCACGTCGTTGAGAAGCTTGGTGACGCTGGCGTTCGGGTTACCCCTCCCGACGATGTCGAAGGACTGAAGCAGCGGAACCCCTGCCTTCATCATCGTGGCGAGTTGCCGGGTGAAGATGGCAATGTCGCGCGGTTTTATGGACTTGCCCGAACGCGTGGCGCGTTTTTTGATCTTGCCGGGGACCACGCCCTGCCGACGTAAAGAGGACTTGACCTGGTTTTCGCCCGCAGCCCGAATTTCGCCACGGACCTGCTTGCCGCCACGGTCCTTTCCTTCCCACTCGAAGACAAACTCTTTGATGCCTTTGGATACGGCAGTAGCCATAATCGCCCCCCTTTGAATGCCGGCTGAAAACCAGCTATGAATTAAACTTCTAACAAGGCCGGCCGTTTTTCAGCCCGCCCCTACCGCGCAGACCGCTTGCGGCTCAAACGTTGGTGCAACCAAGCACCTCCTCCAGAGATGTCATGCCCAGCCTGACCTTCTGCAGACCGGACTGACGAAGACTGCGAACGCCCTCCAGTTCCGCCTGCGCGGCGATCTCCGGCGCGTTTCCATCGCGCAGAACAATCCGCTGGATTTCATCCGTGATCGGCATGACCTGGTAAATGCCGACCCGACCCTTGTATCCGTTGTTACACATATTGCAGCCTACCGGGCGATAAGGGCTCCAGGACCCGTCAACTTCCTCCTCCTTGAATCCTGCTTCGAGCAACGTCTCACGGGGAATGTCGGCCGGGGCTTTGCAATTGGGGCAGAGACGACGAGCCAACCGCTGCGCCGTAATCAAAATAACACTGGAAGCAATATTAAATGGAGCGATTCCCATGTTGCGCATGCGGGTCAGCGTGGTCGGCGCGTCGTTGGTATGCAAGGTGGACATCACCATGTGCCCGGTTTGGGCGGCCTTAATTGCAATGTCGGCGGTTTCAAGATCGCGGATTTCGCCGACCATGATGATGTCCGGGTCCTGGCGCAGGAAGGCCTTCAGCGCGACGGTAAAAGTCATGCCGGCCCGCTCGTTCATGCTGACCTGGTTGACTCCGGGCAAGGTAATTTCGGCTGGATCTTCAGCCGTCGCAATGTTGACTCCGGGGGTGTTAAGAATATTCAGGCAGGTGTACAGGGACACCGTTTTTCCGGAACCCGTAGGGCCGGTCACCAGAACCATGCCGTAGGGGCGGTGGATGGCGTCCATCAGGCGTTTTTTTTCTTCCGGCTCATAGCCAAGCGCATCGATGCCAAGTTTTGCGCTGCTCGGGTCCAGAATCCGGATCACGATCTTCTCGCCGTACATGGTTGGCAAGGTGCTGACGCGAAAATCGATCACGCGGTCGGCGGCGATTCTCAACTTCATCTTGCCGTCTTGCGGCACGCGCTTTTCGGATATGTCCAGCTTGGAGATCACCTTGATCCGGGCCGCCAGTTTTTCCTTAATCGCCACCGGTGGCGACGCAATTTCGCGTAATTCGCCATCGACGCGGAAGCGCACGCGGTAGGTGTGTTCAAAAGGTTCGAAGTGCAAATCCGAAGCCCGCATGTTGAAGGCATCAACCAGCATCTTCTGCAGAAATCGGACGACTGGCGCATCTTCGACATCCGACACGCTAGAGTCGGTTTCAGCCATTGCTGACTCAACCGATGCTTCGTCAAACTCGAAGTCGTCGCCAATGATGCTTTCCATCGCATCAGAGGCAGTCACGCCGGCCGATTCGACAAGTTTGGATAGCTTGTCGTATTCGGCGATCACCCAGTCCACGCCCATCTGGGTAGAAAACTTGATTTTCTCAGCGGCTTCCTGGTCCGAAGGATCGGCCGTAGCCACGATGAGGCGGTTGGCGCGCTTGCTCAGCACCACAATCCGGTAGGTCTGGCAAATCTTGTTGTCCAGCAGGCCCCTGGGCAGGCGCTGGGGATCAATGGCATCCAAGTCCAGCAAGGGAGCCGCGAAGGCTGTTGAAATGGTATGGGCGAGGTCCACCCCGGAAACCGCGCCCGACCCGGTCAGTTCGGCAATGAAGCTCGTCCGGCTGGCTTGGGCCTTTCGCGAAATATCTTCTGCCGTTTTCTGACCAAGTTTCCCCGCCGAAATCAAGGCGCGAGCCAAGCCCGGCAGGGCAATCGAAACCGATTCCCTGAAAGCGGTGTCTGCAGAAGCCATGTAACGTCCGGTTAACTTAAACGGCAATCATCACTGATGGGCTAATAGGTGTAAATGAAAAGCCCCTGGACTCCCGACCGACAACTGAAAATGTGCGCATAAACGCACACTTTGAATTGAACCCGACGACCCGCTTGGTCTGGGAGGATTCGAATCTCCGACCTCTACGTCCCGAACGTAGCGCTCTGCCAGGCCAATAAGCTACAACCGGCGCATGATCAGGCACGCCTCAGTAGCAACTGAGAGGCCAACAGGCGCAGGGCTTCACTGTAGGTGTTGTCGGGCAAATATTGCAAGGAATCGAGCGCCCGTTGCGCCTCTGAGGCGGCGGCGGC
Organism: Polaromonas sp.; assembly: GCA_026786065.1. Lineage (GTDB taxonomy): Bacteria > Pseudomonadota > Gammaproteobacteria > Burkholderiales > Burkholderiaceae_C > Polaromonas. The sequence continues at coordinate 8,786 of JAJAYS010000302.1, read as the reverse complement.
CCGCGTCGCTTCCAGCGCCCCGGTGCGCCTCACGATCAACATGACCTCGTCGATTTGCGCATCGCCGCCGGTTTCGATCGCGCGCCGGATCAACAGGCGCTCGTCGTCGGTTCCCCGCTGCATTGCGATGATGAGTGGCAGCGTTGCTTTGCCCTCGCGCAGATCGTCGCCAAGATTTTTACCCATCTCGGCGGCGTCTCCGTCGTAGTCAAGGACGTCGTCAATCACCTGAAAGGCCGTCCCGAGTGCTTGCCCGTATTGCGCGCAATGGCGCTCAGTCTCGGCTGGCGCCTTTGCGAGCAAGGCGGCGAGCCGCGCGCTGGCCTCAAAAAGCTTGGCGGTTTTGGAGCGGATGACTCGCAGATAGCCTTCCTCGGACAGGGAAGCATCATGCATGTTCATGAGCTGCAGGACCTCGCCCTCTGCAATAACGTTTGTGGCCTCGGCGAGAGTTTGCATGATGCGCATGTCTCCCGCATCGACCATCATCTGGAAAGCCCGGGAGTATAAAAAGTCTCCGACGAGCACACTGGCCGGATTGCCAAACGCTTCGTTGGCTGTAGCCCTGCCTCGCCGCAATGTCGATCCGTCAACGACATCGTCGTGAAGCAACGTCGCGGTGTGGATAAATTCGACTACTGCTGCGAGGTTGTAGCGCTGGGTTCCGCGGTATTCCAGCGCGCCACACATCAACAGCAGCAAAGCCGGGCGAAGGCGCTTTCCGCCCGCGCTGATGATGTACCTGGACACTTGGCTGACCACCACCACGTCGGAGCTGAGTCGCTCGCTCACCACGGCATCTACCGCGCGCATGTCTTCAGAAATCAGGGCCAGCGCTTCGGCAGTTCGGGAAGAATGGACAGACAAGGCGTTCCGGATAAAAGTTTTTCTTGATTATAGGAACCCGCAACTCGTGGCAGGAACCATTCCCCAGCCTGATCCTTGGCCCTTGGACATCCACTAGCCGCTGATGTTAGCATGCTAGAATTTACAGTTCTGTGGAAATTCGTCCGCAGAACTCAATTCACGAGGTCAAACATGTACGCGGTCATAAAAACCGGTGGCAAACAATACAAAGTTGCGGCTGGCGAAAAAATTAAAGTAGAACAGATTGCTGCGGACGTAGGCCAAGAGATCGTTATCGATCAGGTTCTGGCTGTCGGCATCGGCAGTTCGATCACGGTCGGGACGCCCTTGGTTCTAGGTGCAACAGTTACAGCCACGGTCGTTTCCCATGGCCGGCACGACAAAATTCGCATTTTTAAAATGCGCCGTCGTAAGCATTACCAAAAGCGCCAAGGTCACCGGCAAAACTTCACCGAGCTGCAAATCGGCGCAATCGCCGGCTAAGCCGGCCCAGCAACAGGAGTCAAGCGAAATGGCACAGAAAAAAGGCGGCGGCTCAACACGCAACGGGCGCGATTCCCAGCCCAAAATGCTCGGTGTGAAAAAATTTGGCGGTGAGAACATCAGCGCTGGCAGCATCATCGTTCGCCAGAGGGGCACCAAGTTCCATCCAGGCGTCAATGTCGGCATTGGCAAAGACCATACGCTATTTGCATTGGTTGACGGTCACGTTTCGTTCCGCATCAAAGGTTCGTTGAACAAACATATGGTCAGCGTGACACCAGCGTAAGCCTGTTACTTCGATCCCGTCGAAGCCCCGACCTGTCGGGGCTTTTTTGTTTTCGGCGCTGGTTTGGGGCTTTGACCATTTCGGGCGGCTTGATTTGTAAACTAGCGTTGTGCGTCCCTTAGCTTCCTTTGCCCGACTGGTTCCAAATGAAATTTGTTGACGAAGCCTTTATTGACATTGGCGCCGGAGATGGCGGGAGCGGGTGCGTCTCGTTCCGCCACGAAAAATACAAGGAATTCGGTGGCCCCAACGGCGGCGACGGTGGGCGCGGCGGCCATATCTATGCGGCGGCAGATGTCAACCTGAACACCCTAGTGGACTACCGCTTTTCGCGTCGGCACCAGGCGCGCAACGGTGAGCACGGAATGGGGTCGGACATGTTCGGCGCCAAGGGTGACGACGTTGTGCTGAAGATGCCCCTTGGCACCATACTGACCGATGCCGAAACCGGCGAGATTCTGTATGAGCTGCTGGTGCCGGGCGAGCAGGTTCTGATTGCCAAGGGCGGTGATGGCGGCTTTGGAAACCTGCGCTTCAAGAGCTCGACCAACCGGGCGCCCCGAAGCAAGACTCCGGGCTGGCCAGGAGACAAAAAAAGTCTGAAGCTCGAACTGAAAGTGCTGGCCGACGTAGGCTTGCTGGGCATGCCCAATGCAGGGAAATCCACCTTCATAACTGCCGTTTCCAACGCCCGGCCACGCATCGCGGACTATCCCTTCACCACGCTGCATCCAAACCTCGGTGTGGTGCGGGTGGGACCTGAGCAAAGTTTTGTGGTGGCGGACCTCCCCGGCCTGATCGAAGGTGCTTCCGAAGGCGCTGGGCTGGGTCACCTTTTCCTGCGCCACTTGCAGCGCACCCGGCTGCTGCTGCACATTGTCGATATTGCCCCTTTCGACGACGCTGTCGATCCGGTTGCGCAGGCCAAAGCCATCGTTGGAGAGCTGAAGAAGTACGACTCGGCGCTGCACGACAAACCGCGCTGGCTAGTTCTCAACAAGCTCGATATGGTTGCCGCAGACAGCCGCGACGCTGTGGTGAAGGACTTCGTCAAGCGCTTCAAGTTCAAGGGACCGGTATTCCAGATTTCAGCCTTGACGCGCGAAGGTTGCGAGACGCTGATCCGTGCAATCTACGAGCACGTCAAACAGGTGCAAAAAAGCGAGCAGGGCGTCGAAGAGGTGGATCCGCGCTTTGCCGCCTTGCCACCCGACTCGGCGCAAACGTCCGCTCCACAGTCATCCGAATGATTGCCCCCTCCCCGCAACCACCTGCACTTTGCTGGCGACCCCGCTCCAATCCGCAGCGACCTGCGCCAATTGACAGCAAGACTTCCCGATGACAACGCATCCCGCCTTCGAAGTACTTCGCCAGGCCAGGCGCATCGTGGTGAAGGTCGGCTCCAGCCTGGTGACCAATGAAGGACGCGGCCTGGACGACGCCGCCATCGCCTCCTGGTGCGACCAGCTTGCAACGCTGGTCAAGGACGGCCGTGAAGTGATCATGGTCAGCAGCGGCGCCATTGCAGAGGGCATGAAGCGACTCGGGTGGGTCGCGCGGCCGAAATCGGTCCATGCCCTGCAGGCGGCCGCTGCGGTTGGCCAGATGGGTTTGGCGCAGGCCTACGAAACCCATTTGCGCCGCAACGCGATTGGCAGTGCGCAGGTTCTGTTGACACACGCCGATCTGGCCGATCGGGAGCGTTATCTCAATGCACGTTCGACGCTGCTGGCGCTGCTGCAGCTGGGCGTGGTACCGGTCATCAATGAAAACGACACGGTGGTTAACGACGAAATCAAGTTCGGCGACAACGATACCTTGGGTGCGCTGGTGGCCAACCTGGTCGAAGCCGATGCGCTGCTGATTTTGACCGACCAGAAGGGCCTCTACAGCGCCGACCCAAGAAAGGACCCGAACGCCGAATTTATCCGTCAAGCGACAGCGGGCGATGCCGCACTGGAGCTGATGGCCGGCGGTGCCGGATCGCTGATCGGCAAGGGCGGCATGATTACCAAGATTCTGGCGGCCAAACGGGCGGCGGGCTCGGGGGCGTCCACCGTCATCGCCTGGGGCCGGGAGCCGGATGTGATGGTGCGGCTCTGCCACGGTGAAGCCATTGGCACGCTGCTGGTTGCACAGACCCAGAAAACGCAGGCGCGCAAGCAATGGATTGCCGATCACCTGCAGCTGCGTGGCTCGGTCGTTGTGGACGCTGGAGCGGTTTCCAAAATTCTGACCGAAGGAAAGAGCCTGCTGCCGATTGGAATGACGGCCGTGAATGGGGACTTCTCGCGCGGCGACGTGATTTCGGTTCGTGATGCCGAAGGCGTCGAGGTCGCACGCGGCCTGGCCAACTATGCCGGCGCAGAAGCCCGGCTTATCTGCCGCAAATCCTCATCGGAATTCGAGCGGCTGCTGGGCTACACCGGCGACACGGAAATGATCCACCGAACCAACTTGGTACTGATTCGCTGACAATGTCGCGGAAACGGGCGTCAAATTGCAGATGCTCCGATGTCACGGCTCTTTCGCCAACACGCCGGGATCACCTGCGCCCCGGGCGGTCTGAGTGTCGGGATCAAAGCTGGCCCCCGGCGGCAACTCCATGTATACCCTGCCCCCCGCGCTGCGCGGCATCGGCACGGCCTGCATGCCGGCATCGGGCCCAGGCTGGGCCGGAACCAGCGGCTCCCGCAAATTCCCGCTGCCACGCAAATAACGGTTGCGGATGTCCGGCCGCTCGTCAAAGCGCGGCACGAAGCGCGACAGCTCGGTTAACGCCATCTCATAGACGCCCCGCTTGAACTCAACCACCACGTCAAGCGGCACCCAGTAGTCGTTCCAACGCCAGGCGTCGAACTCGGGGTGATCGGTTGCGCGCAGGTTTAAATCCCAGTCGTGACCAACCAGTTGCAGCAGAAACCAGATTTGCTTCTGCCCTTTGTAGTGGCCCCGCGCATCGCGGCGAATGAACCGGTCTGGCACCTCATAGCGCAACCAGTCTCGGGTTCGGGCAAGCACCTGAACATGCTGCGGGAAAAGCCCCACCTCTTCATGCAGTTCCCTAAACATGGCCTGCTCCGGGTTTTCGCCCCGGTCAATGCCGCCTTGAGGGAACTGCCACGAGTGCGTGCGTATGCGCTTGCCCCAAAATACCTGACTTCTCTGGTTGAGCAAGACGATGCCGACGTTGGGCCTGAAGCCGTCCCGGTCGAGCATAATCAAACCTCAAATTTTTTGAACTGAGTCCATTATGCACAGCGCTGGCGTTGCCGCCAACCCTGTCGCCAAGCCGTTCGGCACTCCCCCAAAGTCACCCCCCCAAATCGAGATCTCCGACCGGTAAAAAAAAGTGATGAAGGCTTCGAATTTTCATATCTCCACGCTCAAAGAAGCGCCGGCCGACGCCGAAATCGCCAGCCACCAGCTGATGGTCCGCGCCGGCATGATCAAGAAGCTCGGCGCCGGCGTTTACAGCTACATGCCGATGGGCCTGCGCGTGATCCGCAAAGTCGAAGCGATTGTTCGGGAGGAGATGAACCGCTCCGGGGCCATCGAGATGACGATGCCAGTGGTGCAGCCGGCAGAACTTTGGCAAGAGACTGGCCGTTTTGAAAAAATGGGCCCGGAGTTGCTGCGCATCAAGGACCGGCACGGCCGCGACTTCGTAGTCCAGCCGACCAGCGAAGAAGTAGTGACCGACGTGGTTCGCCAGGATGTCAAAAGCTACAAGCAGCTTCCGAAAAACTTCTACCAGATCCAGACCAAATTCCGCGACGAGCGCCGGCCCCGCTTCGGCCTGATGCGCGGCCGCGAGTTCACCATGAAGGACGCTTACAGCTTCGACCGTGATCAGACTGCAGCGAAAGCCAGCTACCAGACCATGGCCCAGGCTTACCGACGCATCTTCGATCGCTTCGGGCTGCGCTATCGCGCCGTGGCCGCTGACAGCGGTGCCATCGGTGGCGATTTGAGCGAAGAATTCCAGGTCATCGCCGAAACTGGCGAGGACGCGATTGTCTATTGCCCGGGCAGCGACTACGCCGCCAACATGGAGAAAGCCGAAGCCTTGGCGCCCCAAAATGCGCGCGGGCCAGCGGCATCCAAGCTCGAGAAAACCCCAACACCTGGTCAATCGACTTGCGCTGCGGTAGCCGCGTTCCTGTCGATTCCGCTGCAGTCCAGCGTCAAGTCGCTGGTGCTGGCGACCGAACCGACCGGGCCGAAGGGCGAGACCGGCACCCCGCTGGTCTGGCTGCTGCTGCTGCGGGGCGACCACGACATGAACGAGGTCAAGGTCGGCAAGGTGCCGGGCCTGGACGCCGGATTCCGCTTCGCCACAACCGACGAGATCGACGCGCATTTCGGCTGCGAACCCGGCTATCTCGGCCCGCTGAACCTGAAGAAACCGGTCCGGCTGGTGGTCGATCGTGAAGTCGCGGCGATGGCCGACTGGGTCTGCGGCGCCAATGACGCAGGCTTTCACATGACCGGCGTCAACTGGGGGCGCGACCTGCCCGAACCCGATTTCGTCGCCGACCTGCGCAACGTCCTGGCCGGCGACGCGTCGCCCGATGGTGGCGGGCCGCTGGCCATCGAACGTGGCATCGAAATCGGCCATGTTTTTTATCTCGGCACCAAATACAGCCGGGCGATGAACGCCACATTCCTCGACATCGACGGTAAACCCAAGTTTTTTGAGATGGGTTGCTACGGCATCGGCATCACCCGCCTGCCGGCCGCCGCGATCGAGCAAAACCATGATGCGCGCGGCATCATCTGGCCCGATGCGCTGGCGCCTTTCACCGTGGTGCTGTGTCCCATCGGGCCGGACCGCTTCCCGGCCATCAAGGCCGCCGCAGAGGCGCTGTATGCGGAGCTTCTCGGGCTCGGCATTGACGTGATACTCGACGACCGCAATGAACGCCCCGGCGCCATGTTTGCCGATTGGGAACTGATAGGCGTGCCGCACCGGGTGACGATTGGCGAGCGCGGCCTGCAGACCGGCCAGCTTGAATACCAGCACCGGCGCGACGCGGCTGCAACGCCGATTGACGCCCGCAGCGCGGCTGCCTTTCTCCAGGGCCGTCTTCAGCGGTGATGCGACCGCAAGCGCCCTGCCCGCTGTTCAGGGCGGCTGCGCCGCCGGAAATCGGCCTTGCACCGCCTTGGGCCGTCGAGCCACCCGTCGACACCAGCGACTTCCTTTACTCACGCCGCAAACTGCTGCAGCGCGGAGTGGCTGGCTTGCTGCCGCTCGGGTTTTCAGGGCTGGCTGCAGCTGGTGGCCAGCTTGAAGAGCCGCTGATCGATTCGGTACGCACCGCCTTGAGCGCAGCGGTCGGCAACAGGGCACCGCCTGTGCCGGAGTTCCGCGACACCGAATTGCGCCTGGCGTACCTGCGCTGGCTTGGCGCGATGAGCGGGCGCCTGCACAAACGGATGCCCGAGTGGCAGATTCGCAAGGAATTCCTGCAGAGCGTCTGGTATGAAAGCAAGCGCGCCGGGCTGGACGTCACGCTGGTGCTCGGCCTTATTCAGGTAGAAAGCAACTTTCGCAAATTCGCGGTCAGCGTGGTCGGCGCGCGCGGCTTCATGCAGGTGATGCCGTTCTGGACTCGCGTCATCGGCGACGGCGATGCCAGCCGGCTGTTCGACTTGCAGACCAACCTGCGTTTCGGCTGCGTTATTTTGCGCCACTACCTCGACCGGGAACGCGGCGACGTCTTCATGGGACTGGGGCGCTACAACGGCTCGCGGGGCAAGGCGCCCTACCCCAACGCCGTGCTGGACGCGACCCGGCTGTGGCGGCTGCCGACCTGATGCAGGCCGGTCGCGCGCCTGCAGCGCAGCCGAGACCGGCGCGGTTGGTGCAGTTGATGCGGACCGATCCACCGGCAGTGGACCGGCCGCTGACATAGCCGTAGCCGTAGCCGTAGCCGTAGCGCAGATTGGTCCGGCCTTCGCCAAGCGGGTGGTGCCCGGTTTTCATTGCGGCAAAGCGGTGCCACGCCAAGTCGGCGCGCAACTCCAGCGTGGAGTTGACCCAGTTGCCTGGCCGTGCAGGCGCCGAATTCCTTGACGCGGTGCGCGTACCCGCGCCGTATCCCCGACTGCGGCCACGGCATGTAGCCGTCGCTGGCGACGATTTGCGTCGGCACCGGAGACGGGCAGGACGAGGTTTCTGCGGGCAAATCCGCGTTGGGTTGTTCGACACTGAGCCTGGCTCACCGTTGGTTAAACCGCGGGGCAGCACACATCGGCCGCTCCACTTAAAAACCCAACGCAAGCCGTCCAGCCGGTGTTGGCCCGTGCGTGCCGGGCTTTAGTCCGGACTCCAGTCGCTATCTTTTAAATAGCTGCTTACGCCCGTATTTGTTCGGCTGCAGCCAATTTATTCTTAAGTTTTATCAGTCTGGCAAGCTCGGCTGCGGTCGGCCACTGGCAAGCGCTGCGGCGCCGGGCGACTCGTCCTTCAGCCGCACGCCGGACAACTGCCGCTGGCGCATCGCTGCAATCAGCGCATGCAACTTCGCGGCGGCGACCGCATGGCCCAGCCCAGCCAGCCGGATGTTGGAGACGCAATTGCGGCTGTCGTCCCGCAAGCCGACGCGCGGCCGCCAAGTCAGATAGGCGCCCAGGCTGTCGGGCGAACTCAGGCCGGGCCGCTCGCCGATCAGCACCACCACCAGACTGGCGCCCAGCAACTGGCCGATCTCGTCGCCAATAGCCACGCGGGCCTGCGTGACGATGGTCAGCGGAGCAAACGACAGCCCGTCGGCGGCCAGCCGGGGCCAGAGCGTGGCCAGCAGCGGCGCGGCATTCTGCATCACGGCGCGGGCCGACAAGCCGTCGGCCAGCACGAAAGCCAGGTCGCATGCGGGCGTACTGGCTTCGTGGACGGCCTGTTTTTTCGCATCCACATCCACATCCGCGCCCGACTTCGGATCAACAACAACCGCCCGCCCGCGCGTCTTGAGCAGCGCCCGACTGGCTTCGCTCAGGCAGCGGCCCAGATCCGGCCGTTGCAGGTAGGCGAGCCGATCTTCGGCTGCGCTGGCGAGTTGCAGGCAGCCGCCAGCCAGCTCCTCCAGACCGACGGCCTCGAGCGCCTGCAGCAAGGCTGGCACATCGAGGGCCAGGTGCACCG